>NZ_MAOG01000028.1:0-65212 GCF_001884205.1 Bacillus sp. NH11B
AGCCACCGAACATTCTAGCCGCTGCAGCTAGATAAGATCAAACCGGAAACAAAACAACTAAGAGACTTGATGTCATATCAAGTCTCTTTCTTTCATGAAAGGAGAATGAATGATGGAGACGATGCCGAATTGGTTAATGCAACGTGCATTTTTAACACCTGATCGTACTGCAATTGAAATAGAGGAAGAGAAAGTTACTTTCATGCAGCTGCATGAAAAAGTAGTATCTGTTTGTGAACAGCTTTCACATGTTAGAGTGAAGCAGGGGCAAAAGGTGGCTGTTCTGATGAAAAATGGTATGGAGATGATTTCAGTTATTCACGCCCTATCTTACGTAGGTGCAGTAGCTGTACTTTTAAATACGCGTCTTTCAAGAGAAGAGCTACTTTGGCAAATGGATGATGCTGAAGTTGTTTGTTTAGTGACGGATCAAGATTTTGAGGCTAAGGGTGTTCCTGTCTATTCGTTCGCTGAAGTGATGAATGGGCCAAAGGCAGAAGCCTCTATACAAGAAGAATTCTCTTTAGAAGAAGCGATGACAATTATTTATACGTCTGGGACGACAGGGAAACCGAAAGGCGTTATTTTAACGTACGGCAATCACTGGGCAAGTGCGGTTGGTTCTTCGCTTAATTTAGGGCTTCGTGATGATGATTGCTGGTTAGCTTGTATGCCGATGTTCCATGTTGGCGGACTATCTCTTTTAATGAAAAATATTATGTATGGTATGCGCATTTTACTCGTTCCGAAATATGATGCTAATTTCATTCATGAAGCACTTCAAACTAGAGGTGTTACGATTATTTCTGTCGTTTCTAAAATGTTAACAGATTTATTAGAGAGACTTGGAGAAGGAACATATCCATCTTCTTTACGATGCATGTTACTTGGCGGGGGACCAGCGCCGAAACCGTTATTAGAAACGTGTGTGGATAAAGGAATTCCTGTGTATCAAACGTACGGAATGACAGAAACGTCGTCGCAAATTTGTACGTTATCCGCAGATTACATGTTAACGAAAGTAGGATCAGCTGGAAAACCTTTATTCCAGTGCCAACTCCGTATTGAAAAAGATGGCGTCTTAGTGCCGCCGTTTGCGGAAGGCGAAATCGTAGTAAAAGGACCGAACGTAACAGGTGGCTATTTTAATCGTGAAGATGCGACGCGCGAGACAATTCAAAATGGCTGGCTTCATACTGGTGACCTCGGTTATTTAGATGAAGAAGGATTTTTATACGTATTAGATCGCCGCAGTGATTTAATCATTTCAGGCGGAGAAAATATATATCCAGCTCAAATTGAAGAAGTGTTGCTTTCTCATCCGATGGTAGCGGAAGCAGGTGTTGTCGGTATGACTGATGATAAATGGGGACAAGTACCAGCTGCTTTTGTTGTAAAAAGCGGGGCGGTAACAGAAGAAGAAATTCTGCATTTTTGCGAGGAGAAATTAGCGAAATATAAAGTACCGAAGAAAGCTTGCTTCTTAGAGGAATTACCACGAAATGCTTCGAAAAAATTGTTAAGACGAGAGTTAAGACAATTAGTGGAGGAGATGTAGGTGGAGATAAAAAAGGCAACACTTTATATAACGGAAATGCCACTTGTCATCCCGTTTGCGGCAAGCTACGGGACTTACGAAAAGCGTGAGAGTATCGTCGTTGAATTAGAAGATACGGACGGGTGCATTGGTTTTGGGGAAGTCGTTGCGTTTTCTGAGCCTTGGTATACGGAAGAAACGGTGAGGACAGCACTGCATGTACTGCAAGACTTTTTATTACCTGATTTATTAAAGGCTGAAATTTCTCATCCGAATGAGGTACCGGGTCTATTTCAACATATAAAAAGAAACCGAATGGCAAAGGCGGGAATTGAAGGGGCTGTTTGGGATTTATATGCGAAGCGTCAAAAGAAATCGCTAGCGACATTACTTGGCGGAACTAAGTCTGAAATTGAAGTCGGTGTTGTAATCGGAATTAATACGATTCCGATTATGTTAAAACAAATCGAGAAGTACGCGGAAGAAGGATACGAGCGTTTTAAAGTGAAAATAAAGCCAGAACATGACTACGAGTTATTAAAAGAAATTCGTAAAGAGTTTCCGTACATCCCGTTAATGGCTGATGCGAATTCTGCGTATACATTAGCGGATGCAGAGAAACTGAAACGATTAGATGAATTCAGGCTGATGATGATTGAACAACCACTAGCGGATTACGATTTTCTTGATCATGCACAACTGCAAAAGAAAATTGAAACACCGATTTGTTTAGATGAAAGCATCCATAGTTTAGAAGACGCGCGCGTTGCGATTACACTTGGCAGTTGCCAAATCGTTAACATTAAACCAGGGCGAGTGGGCGGATTAACAGAATCGGTTCAAATTCATAATTATTGTATGGAGCATAATATCCCTGTTTGGTGCGGTGGTATGGTAGAGATGGGGATTTCACGAGCGCAAAATGTTGCGCTTGCTTCATTGCCGAACTTTACGATTCCTGGCGATATATCTGCCTCTAGTAGACATTGGGAGAAGGATATTATTTCGCCGGAAGTGATGCTTAAAGATGGGAAAGTGATTGTACCGCAAAGCATTGATGCTGAGTATGAGGTGGATCGCGGGAGATTGGCGGAAATTACGAAACAGCGGATTGTTTTGGAGCGGTAGGGATTTTGTCGTTAATTGTCGGTAAGTCGATATATTTCAATAATCGCTGATATAATTCGAGTTACGGTCGATATAATTGAAAAATCGCCGATATAATTCAAGTAGTGGTCGATATATTTGGAAAATCGCTGATATAATTTTATTTACCAAGGTTACTTTAACGAGTAGCCTTTTCGTATTGTACAAATTGGATAGACTAGTTTACAATCGAGCGTATAAAAGGGGGAGTAAAATGAAGCGCATTTCAATTTTAATAGCTGATGATGAGGCAGAAATTGCTGATTTAATTGAGATACATTTAGAAAAAGAAGATTACCACGTCGTGAAAGCAGCTGATGGAGAAGAGGCAATTCATATTATTGAAACGCAGCCAATCGATTTAGTGGTTTTAGATATTATGATGCCGAAGATGGATGGTTATGAAGTGACGCGCCAAATTCGTGCGAAGCACCATATGCCAATCATTTTCTTAAGTGCGAAAACGTCTGATTTTGATAAGGTGACAGGTCTTGTATTAGGTGCAGATGATTATATGACGAAACCTTTTACACCGATTGAATTAGTTGCACGTGTAAATGCACAATTACGCCGGTTTCTTACGTTAAATCAGCCAAAAGTAGCGGAGAATAAATCTGCTTTAGAGGTAGGCGGAGTCGTTATTGATCCGGAGCGAAGAACAGTGAATGTGTACGGAGAACAAGTTGAATTAACACCGAAAGAGTTTGATATTTTATATTTATTAGCGAGCCATCCGAAGAAAGTGTACAATGTGGAAAATATCTTTCAGCAAGTATGGGCGGATGATTATTATGAAGGTGGAAATACAGTTATGGTACATATCCGTACTTTACGAAAAAAACTTGGAGAAGATAAAAGAAAAGATAAGTTAATAAAAACAGTGTGGGGAGTAGGGTATACTTTCAATGGCTAAAAAGATGAGAAGTTTTCGCTCGAAGATGGTTATGCTATTTGCGTTAAGTATGATATTAGCCGGTGGCGTAACATATTTCATTTATGAAGGATTAAGGATTTATTATAAATTAGTCGTTCGTTATGAAGATCCTTTAGCTCAATTTCGTTCCGTGGTAAGACAAATTGGGGACGTTAATTTCTTTTTAATTATTTTTATCCCTCTGTCCATTATGTTTTTCTTCTTCCTTACTAGACCGTATTTAAAGTATTTTGATGAGATTTCAAACGGGATTCATCATTTGGCGAACGGAGATTTTACAAATCAAGTGCGCATTTCATCAAATGATGAGTTTGGATATATCGCAAGCGAAATTAATGTAGCGAGTGAGAAATTAAAGGAAGCAGTGGAACGAGGAGACTTCGCGGAAAGTAGTAAGGATCAGCTTATTGTTAACTTAGCTCACGATTTAAGAACGCCGTTAACATCAGTGTTAGGATATTTAGATTTAATTCTTAAAGATGAGAATTTGACGAAGGAACAAATTAAACACTTTTCCACGATTGCTTTTACGAAATCGCAAAGGCTTGAAAGCTTAATTGATGAATTATTTGAAATTACACGTATGAATTATGGCATGTTACAACTAAATAAAAAGCCGATTGATATAAGTGAGTTGCTTATACAGCTAGATGAGGAATTGTATCCGCTATTAGAGAAACATCATTTAGAAGCAAGATTGCATGTTGATCCTCATTTACCGATTAACGGTGATGGAAAATTGTTAGCTAGAGTATTTGAAAACTTGTTAACAAATGCCGTTCGATACGGATATGATGGGCAATTTGTTGATCTGAATGGGTATATCGATAATGAAGAAGTTGTCGTACAAGTTATTAATTACGGAGATAGCATTCCAGAAGAAGATTTACCGTATCTTTTTGATATGTTTTATACAGGTGATAAGGCAAGATCAGAGCAGCAAGGTGGTACAGGCCTTGGGCTATTTATTGCGAAAAATATTGTTGAACAACATGATGGGAAGATTTCGGCTGAAAGTAATGTAGTTAGAACAATATTTGAAGTGCGATTGCCAAAAGACGAGAATTTAACAATTTAATAAAAATTTAAACTTTACCCCACTTTTTATTTTAATAGTTTTTTCTATTCTATACGTAAGTTACGTTAAGGAGGAACTAGAAATGAAAAAGTGGGTATTTATTTCTCTTTTTTTATTATGTACAGTCTGTGTAGGCTTTTATATATCACCATTATTTCAAAAGGAAATCGACGTTAAAATTGTCGGGAAAGATGAGCTAGTAAAGGCGGCAAACACCGAGAGGAAAGAGATTACGAAGGAACAAATTTATAAGGGCGATTTATTATTAGTTAACAAAGATTACCCAGTTAAAAAAGATAGTATTAGGTCTGATATTATAAATTTAAATCATAATAGTGAATTAGTGAGAGGCTATGTAATATTTGATAGAAATCTTCGTTTATCAAAGGATGTTGTGAAAAAGTTTTTGAACGTTGTCGATGCGGCTGGAAAGGAAAGTGTTAACCATTTTTTGATTAGTAGTGGTTATCGAGATTTCCAAGAGCAAAGACAGCTATATGAAAAAATGGGATCTGATTATGCGCTTCCAGCAGGATACAGTGAGCATAATTTAGGCTTATCACTGGACGTTGGGTCTACTCAAAAGAAAATGGAGAAAGCGCCTGAAGGAAAATGGATTGAAGAGAATGTATGGAAGCACGGATTTGTTTTACGTTATCCGAAAAATAAAAGTAACATTACTGGAATTCAATATGAGCCATGGCACATCCGTTATGTCGGCCTACCTCATAGCGCAATTATGCAAAAAAAGAATTTTACACTAGAGGAATATTTAGAGTTTTTAAAAGAGGAAAAAGAGATTTCAACTGAAGTAGAAGGTAAGAAATATACTGTTTCTTATTATAAAGTTTCGGGGAATATGAAAGTGAATGTTCCGGTAAATAAGCAGTATGAAATTTCCGGGAACAATATGGATGGGGTTATTGTGACGGCTCAGGAATAGAGAAAAAGGCTGTGCCATGTGGGACAGTCTTTTATTATATAAAGAGGGAATTGCCGTTCTTTGCCGTACTATCAATATTTTTGGGAGCCCTTTTTTATTTATAATTAAACATTATAACGTTATATTTACTTCTCCCTTTTTTTGTGTTACGCTAAACGTGTGAAAGAGATATAAAATGAAACATTAATGTAAGCGTATTCTTATGGCTTCTTATAGAAAAGGGTGGAAATACAATGACAGAACGATTCGTACTACGTAATGTGAAACGTGTGAACGGGGAAGAGATTGACATTGTAATTGAAAATAATAAAATCGCACAGGTGACGAAAGCAGGTGCTGGCGAGGGTGGAAAGGTTCTTGATTACTCTGGTACTTACGTATCGAGTGGCTGGATTGATTTACACGTTCACGCTTTTCCAGAGTTTGATCCGTATGGCGATGAGGTGGATGAAATTGGCGTTAAGCAAGGGGTAACGACAATTGTTGATGCGGGTAGCTGCGGAGCTGATCGCATTGCAGATTTAGCATTAAGTAGAGAACAGGCGAAAACGAATTTATTTGCCTTTTTAAATATTTCTCGCATCGGTTTGAAACGAATTGATGAACTATCCAATATGGAATGGATAGATAAAGAGAAAGTAATAGAAGCAGTAGAAAAGTATAAAGATATAATCGTCGGATTAAAGGCGAGAATGAGTAAAAGTGTCGTTTGTGATAGTGGAATTGAACCGCTTCATGTTGCACGCTCTTTATCTCGTGAAACATCATTGCCGATTATGGTACATATCGGTTCAGCACCTCCTCGCATAGAGGAAGTTGTACCTCTTTTAGAAAAAGATGATGTGATTACACATTACTTAAACGGGAAAGAAAATAATTTATTTGATGAAGAAGGCAAACCGCTACCTGTGTTACTAGATGCAGTGAATCGCGGCGTACATTTAGATGTTGGTCACGGTAATGCTAGTTTTTCTTTTAAAGTAGCAGAAGCAGCGAAGCATCACGATATTGCCTTTAATACAATTAGTACAGATATTTACCGGAAGAATCGTATACACGGTCCAGTGTATAGTATGGCTCACGTTCTTTCGAAATTCCTTTACTTAGGTTATCCGCTAAAAGAAGTAATTGATGCGGTGACGAAACATGCGGCAGAGTGGCTGAAAAAACCAGAGCTTGGCCGTATTCAAGAAGGAGATATTGCAAATTTAACTTTATTTACGGTGAAAGATGAGAAGGTTACGTTAATTGATTCAGAAGGGGATCAGCGCATTGCTGAAAGAAGGATTGATACGAAAGGGGTTGTAATCAATGGGTCATTCATTGAATGCTAAGTACGGATTAAAAAGAGTGATTAATGCGAGCGGTAGAATGAGTATTTTAGGTGTATCCGCTCCGGCAAATACAGTTATGGATGCAATGAAACATGGTGGACAAAATTATGTGGAAATTGCTGATTTAGTAGATAAAGCAGGAGACCATATTGCGAGAATTCTAGATTCAGAGGCGGCAGTTGTTGTGAATTCAGCATCAAGCGGAATTGCACTTTCTATTGCGGGTATCGTTACGGAAGGAAATCGACGTAAAAGTGAAAGACTTCATCAAGAGGTCATCGCGAAAAACGAAGTGATTATGTTAAAAGGTCATAACGTTCAATACGGTGCTCCTGTTGAAACGATGATTTACTTAGGTGGAGGAAAACTCGTTGAAGTTGGTTATGCAAATGAAGGGAAAGCAGAGCATATTGAAGATGCGATTGGTGAAAATACAGCAGCGATTCTTTATGTGAAATCACATCACGCAGTGCAAAAAAATATGATTTCTGTTGAAGAAGCATGGGAAGTAGCACAGCGAAATAACATCCCACTTATCGTCGATGCGGCAGCTGAAGAAGATATTCAAAAATATGTGAAGTATTCAGACCTTGCCATTTATAGTGGTTCAAAGGCGATTGAAGGGCCTACTTCTGGTATTGTTGGCGGGAAACGAAAATATATTGAGTGGCTGAAAGTGCAATTACATTGCATCGGGAGAAGTATGAAAGTTGGGAAAGAAACAACGTTCGGCTTACTTCAAGCACTTGATGAGTACGGAGTAAAAGAAGATAAGAGCCAGCAAGAAAAAGAATTGTTACAAGTACTTATACCGCTAAAAGAATTAAACGGTGTAAATGTAACAATCGTGCAAGATGAAGCAGGAAGAGCAATCTTTAGAGCACGTATTCACATTAACGAGAATGAGTTAAATAAATCAGCAAAAGACGTTGTAAATGCATTACGCGAAGGGGAAATCGCCATTTACACACGTGATTACGGAGTAAGACAAGGATTCTTTGATATTGATCCACGTCCACTTCAAGGTGATGACATACATGTGATTGAAGAAAAATTGAGAGAAATTGTAGGGGGAAACTAAAATGACAAACATTCAAAAACGTTTTTATAAAGGACGCGTAGCATTAAATGTGTTAGCGAACAATATCCGAAATGCAAAAGATATTTTTGAAGCAGCAGAAGGTTATGTAGTAGTAGGAGTGTTATCAAAAGACTACCCAACAGTAGAAGAAGCAGTTACAGCGATGAAGGCATACGGAAAAGAAATTGATGACGCTGTATCAATCGGACTAGGAGCAGGAGATAATCGCCAAGCGGCAGTTGTAGCTGAAATTGCGAAGCATTATCCTGGTAGCCATATTAACCAAGTGTTCCCTTCAGTTGGAGCGACACGTGCAAATCTTGGCGGAAAAGATAGCTGGATTAATAGTTTAGTATCGCCAACAGGAAAAGTAGGGTACGTAAATATTTCTACTGGTCCAATTAGTGCGGCTGGAGAAGAAAAAGCAATCGTTCCAATTAAAACAGCGATCGCACTTGTACGTGATATGGGCGGAAATTCATTGAAATACTTCCCAATGAAAGGTTTAGCTCATGAAGAAGAATATCGTGCAGTTGCGAAAGCATGTGCGGAAGAAGGATTTGCATTAGAGCCAACAGGCGGAATTGATAAAGAAAACTTTGAAACAATTGTACGTATTGCGCTTGAAGCAAACGTAGAGCAAGTTATCCCGCACGTGTACTCTTCTATTATTGATAAAGAGACTGGCAATACGAAAACAGAAGATGTTCGTGAATTATTAGCAGTAGTGAAGAAGTTAGTTGATCAATATGCGTAAGAAAATCGCGGCATTCGGCGAAGTAATGATGCGCCTGCAAGTACCAGGATATGAATTGTTGTCGCAAGCTAACACGTTAAATTACTCATTTTCTGGTACAGGTGTGAACGTTGCAGCAGCACTTTCTCATCTCGGGCATGAAGGCTTTCTTATTTCAACTTTACCAGAGAACTCGGTTGGGGATGCTGCAGTATCATATATTCAAAAGTTAGGCATTCAGGCACCGTTTATTTCAAGAGGCGGTAAATATGTCGGCATGTACTTTTTAGAAAATGGATTCGGCGCACGTGCAAGCCGCGTTACATATTCGAATCGATTAGAAAGTAGCTTCAATACGGCATGTGAAGAAATGTATCAATTTGAAGAAATCGCAAAGGAAATTGATATCGTTCATTTTTGCGGCATTACACTTGCGATGAATGATACTGTGCGCCATCATATGAAATCTTTAGGGAAAGCAGTTAAAGAAAACGGAGGCACTGTCGTTTTTGATTGCAATTATCGTCCCTCACTTTGGGGAGAAGATGGATATGAACAGGCGAAACCGCACTATGAAGAAATGCTTGGTCTTGCTGATATCGTTATGATGAACGAAAAAGATGCGATGTTTGTTTTAGGAATGAAAACCGAAGAAACGGAGCGAGAAGCACAACTTGTTGATCTTATTCCAAAAGTAGCTGAAACGTATTATATCGCTACAATTGCTGGTACACATCGCTCTATTAATAGCGATAATACACACTCGCTTCGCGGATTTATATGTAAAGATGGTGCGTTCACTTTTGCAAAAACCCTTACGTTTTCTGTATATGATAGAATAGGTGCTGGAGATGCTTATACGAGCGGGATTATTCATGGCGAGATAGAAGAGTTTGCACCAGAGAAAGCTGTTTCATTTGCGTCAGCAGCTGGAATGCTTGCACATACAATCGTCGGTGATACGCCAATGTCATCAGAGAAAGATATACTTCGGGCAATGACGGCATCAGTAGGTGATGTAGAAAGGTAGTGGGTGTAACAGTGAACGTAACGAGGAAAAAAGGACCATTATATTTGCAAATAAAAAATATTATTCGCGATCGAATATTACATGGTGTATATGCCATTCATACGAATATTCCTTCTGAACCACAATTAGAAGAAGAGTTCAAAGTGAGTAAAATTACAGTACGAAACGCAATTAAAGAACTAGCTCAAGAAGGATATTTAGAAAAGAAAAGTGGTAAAGGAACGAAAGTCATTCGTAATACTTCTGCGACAAAACTTTCAAAAGGTAAAAAATTTACAGAAGTGTTAGTGGAAGAAGGCTATAAAGTACAAAAGAAATTGCTAAAGGCAGAAGTAGTCCATAATGAAGAAGGGACAGTGCCATTTCGTTTATTTGGCAAAGAGAGTTTCAGAATCGAGCGTCTATACTCTTTAAATGATGCTCCGTATATTCATTATACGCACTATTTTTCAGCGCGCATGGCAAGTACAGACTTATCGGACTTTGATTTACAATCGCTTTACGATCTAGTCGAGGAACAAGGGATACATTTAGAAAATTTCAGAGATGAATTTGCTGTTGGGGCTGCACCTAGTTTCGTTGCGGAAGCGTTAGGGGAAAAAGAAAAGACAGCATTATTAAAACGTATGCGTTATTCTTACGATGAAGTAGGCGAAGTAATTGAATATAGTGAAGGCTACTACAATACGGAAATGCAGCATTATGTAGTTAATTATGATGTGTAAAAAATGAAGAGGGACTAATTCCCTCTTTTTTTGTAAAAAATTTTCATATCGAAGGGGAATGGGATATGGATATATACTTATTAATCGTCACGTTAATTGCAATCGCAATTGTTATTTTAGGAGTATCGTGGTGGAAATGGCATGCGTTTATTAGTTTAACGGTTGCTAGTCTATTTTTAGCTATTATGTCTGGATTGAACTTGACCAAAATTGTTACTGCCTATGAAACTGGTGTTGGAAGTGTACTAGGGCATTTAGTCGGTATTTTAGCTCTCGGTACGATTTTGGGTAAAATGATGTCTGATTCAGGGGCTGGCATGCAAGTAGCAGATTTCTTCATTCGATTCTTCGGGGTGAAAAAATTACCTTGGGCGATGTTATTTGCTGGATTTGTAATCGGGATTCCAGTGTTTTTTGAAGTAGGGATCGTCATCCTATTACCGCTCGTTATCTCCATTAGAAAAACAACAAAGCAAAATATATTGTTAATTGCGTTACCTGTTATTGCGGGATTATCGATTGTACATGGGCTAGTGCCTCCGCATCCAGGTGCGATGACAGCAATTGGTATTTATAATGCGAACTTAGGAAAGGTACTATTGTATTCATTAATTATCGCATTACCAACAGCAATTATTGCAGGGCCTGTATTTGCAAAGTGGGTACATAAGCGAGTTATACCTGAAAATGAACCAGAACTTGTTCGTGTTACAACAGTATCTACTGATTTGCCAAGTCGTAAAGTTTCATTCTTTATCATTTTATTACCAGTAGTCTTAATGATTTTATCGGTAGTCGCACCATATATTTCATTACCGAAAAAAATGACGGAATTTTTAATCTTTATTGGAAGCCCAGTAATCGCTTTACTAATATCATGTTTCGCAGCATTTTATTTGCTTGGCATAAAACAAGGAATTAATAAAAAGATGATAAAAAAATTAACAGATGAAAGTTTATTACCAGTCGGTTCAATTATTTTAATTATCGGTGCAGGTGGTGGATTTAAGCAAATATTAATTGAAAGTGGTGTTGGAACAGCCATCGCTCAAATGGCAGAACATATTTCATTATCACCAATCGTCTTAGCGTTCATGGTAGCGGGGTTAATCCGAATTGCAACAGGTTCAGCTACAGTAGCATTAACGACAGCAGCAGGAATTGTTTCACCGGTTATTCAGCACATGTCTGGTGTGAATTTAGAGTTGCTGGTTATTGCAACGGGCGCAGGTTCATTAATGTTTTCTCACGTAAATGATGCAGGGTTCTGGCTTGTAAAAGAGTATTTAGGTTTGACAGTAAAAGAAACGTTTAAAACGTGGACGGTACTCGAGACATTGTTATCATTTATTGCATTCGGTTTTGCGCTTTTACTTAATATGTTTGTTTAAAAGAAGGGGGTGCCTATTTAAAGGTATCCTCTTTTTGTGTTGGGGCTCTTTTCATGAAACAAGCCCGTTTTTAGGTAGGCCAAGCTTCCGATTTGCCCTGAAAACATAATATAAATGGAATCCCCTCATTTAGAGCAAGAGGAACTTGTTATGAATGATACTAAAGGAGGAATAGAGTAATGAGCGAAAAGTGTGAACACAGACATGATGATTGCGACCGCAGACGTGGGTGCGGAGGCGGTTTTGCGCTTCTAATCGTATTGTTTATTTTATTAATCATTATCGGTGCTAGCTGCTTCGGCGGTGGCGGTGGTTGTGGTTACGGCGGTTATGGTGGATATGGCGGCGGCTATGGTGGATACTGCTGCTAATTATTAAAAACTATTGAAAATGGCCTTGTGCAATACGCACAAGGCCATTTTATTCATGTTCTAATATGCTGTGATAATTTATTGATGTAAAGAGAACGGATTAAGAAGAAGAAAATAATCTCGATAATCCCGAACAAAGTAAGTATAATCACTAATTCTTTTAATAAAGAGAAAGAAAACATGTTTTGTAAAAACTGAATTGCAAATATTGTATGAATACCAGCAACGATATAAGGAATGAAAAATAAGATTCCTAATTGAATCGTTGCGGAGCGAAACATTTCTGACTCAGTTAATCCAAGCTTTGTAATCGTAATGTACTTTTGTTTTTCAATTGTTAAGTCATTATACATACGGAAGTATAAAACACTAGCTGCCCCGATAAAGAACATAAAGCCAAGAAATGTCCAAATAAAGAAAGTAGCGATTGAATTTCCTTTACTATAGTTTAGATAATCAGTAGCTGTATGAATATTAAATGGGGTGTTAGGAGCCGATTCTATATTTTTATATGCCTCATAGAAGCTATCCGCATCATTCCCAATATGTTTTGAAATATTTTTCGTCGGAACAATTGCATCTTCCCAGTTCTCAACGAAGTAGTTATACACTATAGTCGTTTCAATATGAGGAATCATATTATCAAATACATAATCTTGTACAACAATTATATGTGGGAATGCAAAGGCTGGTTCGATTCCTTTATTAATAAATCCTTTAATATGAAATTCCTTTTTGTTTGATCCGAGTGTAACTGTATTTTGTTTTGCAAATGGATTTGATACAAGATTTAAGAGTTCTGGCGAGTACCGAGAAATAATATAAACTTGTGTAGCATCAAGAGTTATTTCCGGCCTCTTTAATTGTTTCGCAAGTGTGTTATAGTCACTCATTTTCATAAGAGTAACGTCTTCTTTTAAAGCTGTATCTTTCAACATTGTAGTCTTATGCTTATTGTATTGAAAATTAGCATTTGTAAGCTCCGTTTCAATTGTAGCAGTGTGCTTTTGTTCAAATGGATTTTCACCCTCGGACGTATATGTGAAGGGGAAAGGATATCGTTCTAATGTCGATGCTTTCGTATTATTATTAGCAGCAAATAACCCAGTAATAATTGTAAATGCAAGTGCTGACAACATAGAAACGATAAAGAGCACATTAATATTACTACGTGTACGGCTAGCTAAATCTGAAATCCATAACATGTTTATTTGTTTCATATAAAACTTTCTCCGTTTTTTTAAGATAAAGATAAAGAGGAGAAACGTCTGTGAAAAGAATAAATATGTTCCGACTATTACGAGTGGCAAAATAGATAACATGATAAGGTATACCGATCCATTTTGTGCATTTTTTTCTGTTACGTAGCCTTGCGGATAACCGGCGATATAATAACATAATGTTAAGCAAATTAAAGCGAATATCGAAATAAGTATAGATGGTTTCTTTTCTTTGTCTCCTTTTTTTGTCCCCTTAATGTGCTGTGTTGTTTTCCGAGTGCGAATGAACATCGGTGTAAACGTAGAAACGATGAAAAATAAAATGATAAACGTTACCGTTGTAACGATAATAGCTTCTGTTGGCCAATATAAATAGAGGCCGTTAGCATTTGTTAATTTAGAAGTAACGAGTAAGAAAAAGTTAGAAAACACAAGCCCGCCTTGAATACCTGCAAAGATAGCGAGTACTCCAATGATCATATTTTCAGTAAACAAAAGACGTTTTAATTGTTTTTGAGATATACCGAGAACAGTTAAAACACCAAATTGCTGTTTCCGTACATTTAAAAATGTCCCGATAGAATATAAGAGAAAGAAAAACGAGAACAAAACGATAACAAACTGTGCCATGCCAGCTAAGTTCATGAGAGGATCTTGTTCCTGCAATTTATTCATAATTTGTAACCGCGGATGATACGCGTATACAGTAAATGAAAAGAAAACCATAATAGAAAACGCACTACTTACAAAGTAAGCGAAATATGCTTTCGAATTACGCGAGACATTTTTAAATGCAAATTGCCAAAATGTCATCCACGTCTTCCTCCTAGTAATGCTAGAACATCTAATATTTCTTGATAGAATTTTTCACGGTACAATCCGCGGTGCAGTTCATTGTAAAGTTCGCCATCTTTAATGAAAATAACACGGTTACAATAACTTGCTGCAAACGGATCGTGGGTAACCATTAAAATTGTTGCATCCTCTTCTTTGTTCAATTTCGTAAATAGCTCCATTACATCAATTGCCGCTTTTGAATCTAAGTTTCCTGTTGGTTCATCGGCAAGTAGAAGTGAAGGATGATGAATAACAGCACGTGCTACTGCGGTACGCTGTGCTTGTCCTCCAGAAACTTCAAAAATACGCTTGTCCAAAATGTGATCAATTCCAAGCTTTTTTGAAATGTTATCAAGCTTTTCGTCCATTTCTTTTAATGGAACATTATCTAACGTTAAAGGTAGTACGATATTTTCACCGATTGTCAGTGTATCTAGTAGGTTAAAGTTTTGGAAAACAAATCCTAACTCTTGGCGGCGGAAAATAGCTAACTTTTCTCTACGAAATGTGTGCGGTTTTTTTCCGTTAATAACGACATCACCAGAAGTGGGAGAATCAATTGTAGAAATAACGTTTAAAAATGTAGATTTACCGCTACCGGACGGCCCCATGATCGCAACGAATTCACCTTTATCTACGTGTAAATTTATATTTTTTAAAGCGGTATGGGGGACTTTCCCCTCATACACCTTTGAGACGTTTTTTATGTGTAATACTTCTTCCATAATAATCACCTTTCTATTTTTAAAACTTAATATGTTGTGATAATTTTTGCATATAAAAGGAACGAATTAAAAGGAAAAATAAAATTTCAACTGTTCCAAAAATCAACAGTACGACTGTAATCTCAGCGAAGAACGAGAGATGTAAAACTTCTTGTAGCATCTTTGTCGCAAACATCGTATGGATAGATGCCATAATGTAAGGCACGAAGAATAAGATGGCAAGCTGAATTGTCGCTGAACGTTTCATTTCAGTTTCAGTTAAGCCAATTTTCGTAATCGTTATATATTTTTCTTGCTCATTTGTTAAATCTGTATACATTCGGAAATAAAGAACACTGCCAGCACCGATAAAGAAAATAACACCTAAGAAAGTACCAATTAAGAAGAATGAGGCGACATTTAGTTTTGTTGTGTATAGAGAATGGCTCGCTTCACTTGCATGGAACGGTGGATGCTCTGCTTGAATTGCTGCATTGTCGTTATCGATTTTTGTTATAAACGATGAACCGATATTATGTGCTTTTTCCCAATCTGTAACTTTGAAGTTATATACACTCATTTGTTTGGAAACGGTTGATAAGGCTTCTACATTTTTATCAGATAAAATGAGCAACTTTCGTATTAAACTATTTGGAAATGGATTATAACTTTTATATTCTTTTACTTGCAAATGTAAAGAATTTTGAGCAAGTGTAAGAGTACTTTTCTTTTCTCTATCATGTAGTGTTCCAACGACTTGAGCATCTAAATCTTTAATTAGGACATAAGATTCATTCTTATTCACCGTGAGTTTTTCCCAATTTAATGCCTTAGCAAGTACATTATAGTCACTTTGTTTAATTGCGTAATAGAGCTGCGTGTTATCTTCAGCTGAAGATACTTCATATATATCCGTTTTAAATTTTGTATAAGTAAAGTGCTCTTCATTAAATTTCTGCTCTAACCAGTTTAAATGTTCATCAGCTAATGTATTTTCAGTATGTGATAAATACGTAAACGGGAAAGGATTTTCCCTAATTTCATCAAACTTTGTAAACTTTCCGAATCCATATAAGAATGTAATCATTGTAAAAGCGAGCGTCGATAGCATCGCTACTATAAAGAGCATATTAATATTTGTACGAATGCGCGATGCTAGATCAGAGATCCAAAGCATATTAATTCGTTTCATATAAAACGTTCTTCGCATTTTTAAAATACGAATAAGTAAAAAACTAATTTGTGAAAAGAAAAAGTATGTTCCAGCTGCAATAAGCGATGGAATGACAAATATACTAGAGACGACATATACAAGCCCAATTATATCGCCTAACGACATAAAATATAATGGATTGGATTCTAATACATATCCAGTTATTAAACATGCCGCACCAAATAGAGAGACGAGTACGGATGCTTTTCTTTCTTTTTGTTGTGTTCCTTCTTTTAAAAGACGTACGGCTTTTCTCGTACGAATGAGCATCGGTGTAAAAGATGATACGAGAATGAAGAGCCCGAGAAAGATGATGATAGTTAAAACGATAGCACTTGTAGGCCCATATAAATATAAACCAGGTACGTGTGTAATTTTGGCGGTAACTAATAAAAAGAACTGTGAAAAGACAACTCCAAGTTGAATGCCAAAAAATATAGAAAGAACACCAATTAACATATTTTCTATAAATATGAGTCGTTTTAATTGTTTTTGAGATATGCCAAGTACTGTTAAAATCCCGAACTGTTTTTTTCGTACTTTTAAAAACGTCCCGATTGAATACAGTAAAAAGAAAAATGAAAAGAACACAATGACAACTTCTGAAATTGTCATTAATATGTTCAGAGAATAATTCACATCTGTCATATGCAGTTTAGGATGAAATAAATAAACTGCAAATGAGAAAAAGATTGCAATGGAGAACGCACTGCTTACAAAATAGGCGAAATAAGCTCTGGCGTTTCGTGTCACGTTTTTAAAGGCAAACTGCCAAAATGTCATTCACCTAAACCTCCTAATAGAGTGAAGAGGAAAAGGCTATAAGAGATACCCTTTTCCTGTACTAATGTATTTATAAAACTTAACCATTCGTATACTCTGATAACTTTTGCATGTAAAAGGAGCGAATGAATAAGAAAAAGATGACTTCAACTACGCCAAAAATAATAAGAACGGCTGAAATTTCTTTGAATAGTGATAAATCAATTACATCTTGAAGCATTTTTGTTGCAAACATTGTATGAATGGACGCCATAACGTACGGAACGAAAAATAAAATGCTAAGTTGAATGGTTGCAGATTTTTTCATCTCTGCATCTGTTACACCAATTTTTGAAATTGCTACATATTTTTCTTGTTCGTTCGTTAAATCCGTATACATTCTGAAATAAAGAACGCTACCTGCTCCAATAAAGAAAATGACACCTAAGAATGTCCCGATTAGGAAGTATGCAGCACTTCCTGATGTGATTCTATATAATGAGTCTGCTGATTCATAGGAGCGTATAAGGGGGCCTTCGTATTGGAATGCCTCTCGATCTTTTTGTATTTTTTTCATAAAATCATTAGCAATTTCATACGTCTTTTCCCAGTTTTGTACGTTATAATTGTACGCTGATACACGCTTTGTTGTACTTGGTAAGTTGTTTACAACAACATCAGGTAAAATTAAAGTTTGATATGAAAAGTTAGAGGGAATGGCCCCTGCTTGTTCATAGCCCTTTACTTGTAATATCGTATTTGTGCTAGAAAGTGTAATGGATTTTCTATTGAAGCTTGGCTCAAATTGGCTGAATAAGGTGAAATAAGCGCCATCGCTTAAGACATATGCTTCGTTATCGCTCATGAATAGTTGTTTCATTCGCAGGGCAGCTGCGAGTTTATTATAGTCACTTTGTTTCATTGCATAGATGTCATTGTAAGTCGTTATACCTTCATCTTCTTTCAGTGGTGTTTCATATAAATCAGCTTTGATCTTTTTATAAGAGAAATTTTCTTTTTGTAACTGCTGCTCAAGCCAAGTTAAATGCTCGTTAGTAAAAGGGTTTGCGTCATATGAAAAATAAGAAAATGGAAAAGGTGAACTTCTCGTAACATCTAGCTTTGTAAACTTTCCGAATCCATATAGGAACGTAATCATTGTGAAAGCAATTGTAGAAAGCATCGCTACAATAAAAAGCATATTGATATTCGTTCGAATACGACTTACTAAATCCGAAATCCAAAGCATATTAATTCGTTTCATATAAAACTTTCTTCTTTTCTTTAAAATATAAATAAGTAAGAAACTAATTTGAGAAAAGAAAAAATATGTCCCAATTGTAACAAGTGTTGGAATCACAAAAACACTTGAAACCATATAGATAACGCCTACTTGCGTGTTTATTGAGAAGAAATATTTAGGGTTTGCAGCTAAAATATAACCACCTAATAAACAGATAACACCAAATAGAGAGATAAATATGGATGGTTTTCTTTCCTTTTGTTTCCCACTATTAGTTTTTAATAGGTTTACCGTCTTTTTCGTACGAATTAGCATGGGTGTAAATGAAGATACAGCGATAAAGAGACCAAGAAACACAATCGTTGTTAAAATGAAAGCATTCGTAGGGGGATATAAATATATCCCTGGTAGATGTGTAATTTTCGCTGTTACTAATAAGAAAAACTGCGAAAAGACAAGTCCAAACTGCATGCCGAAAAAGATCGATAAAATACCAATTAACATATTTTCCGTAAAAACGAGACGATGTAATTGCTTTTTCGATATACCTAAAATGGTTAAAATCCCAAATTGTTTTTTTCGAACTTTTAAAAACGACCCAATTGAATATAGTAAAAAGAAGAAAGAGAACAATACAATAACAACTTCTGAAAAAATCATTAATCCTGAAATTTCAGAGATCATACTGAAATTTTGAAATTTCGGATGGAATAAATAAACGGCAAACGAAAAGAAAACAGCAATTGAAAAGGCACTACTTAAAAAGTAGGCAAAATAAGCTCTCGAGTTGCGCGTTACATTTTTAAATGCAAATTGCCAAAATGTCATAATATGTGCCTCCCGTTAGAAGGCCAATATGTAGTTTTATTGCAAAAAATGTATGAGAGTAAGTTCTCATACATTTTGCTAGCATATGTTACGATCATGCTTCGGTCACCTTCTCTGTATTTTCTGCTTGATTATTTGCAGCGTTGTGGAAGATGATTTTAATCGTCGTTCCTTTACCAACTTCAGAATCTAGTTTGACAGAGTGACCTAAATAATCGCAAATTTTACTTACAATATAAAGTCCCATACCAGTAGACTCTCCGAATGTACGACCATTTTTTCCAGTGTAAAATGGTTCAAATACTCTTCGAATATCTTCTTGCGGAATACCTACGCCTTCATCACGAACTTCTAAAATAATATCTTTTCCGTTTCGATAAGCAGATAAGAACACTTTCTTTCCGCGCTCACCAGAGTAACGAACAGCATTTGTCATTAACTGATAAATAATGAATTTTAACCATTTCGCATCAGAAGTAACTTTTAAATCAGAATGAACTTCTAAAACAGGGAAGACGCCATTACGGATGAATAGTTCTTTTAGGCCGTTAATATTTTTTGTTACAGTATCTTTTAATGAAATCGTCTCGACATGGAAGTCTTCATGGAAGTTATTTAATCTTGCCATGTATAAAGCCATATCAAGCCCTTGGTTCAGACGATCTAATTCCTGTTTAAACTTTGGAATTAAATGTTCATCTTCCATTTCGAGCACCATAAGTTGCATGACGGAAACAGGTGTCTTCATTTGATGCACCCAATGGTTAATGAATAATTGATGTTCTTGTTGTTTTACTTCATATGATTGTAGTTCTTTTTGGAAGAGACGGTACTGCGTACGCACGAGTTCATTTACACCGTGAGGCATCGGAGCAGTTGCTCTTTCAATAAACGCATCTTCCATTTTCTCTGGTTGCTCACTTAATCTATGGTACATTCTACGATTTCGAACGTAACGATAAGCGAGGAAACAAATGAATAAATATAAACTTAAAACGATGAAGTAAAATTTATTATTTTGAAATCCATCTACTGCATCATAAAGAACGAAAATGATACCGAAGTTTAATACATATAGTAGAAAAAATGCAAAATGATCACGTAAAAATAGCTTCATGCTTATTCACTCCAAGTTGCGTTAAAACGATACCCAAGTCCACGTACTGTTTCAATAGAGTTCTCAATACCAAGCTCATTAAACTTTTTACGAAGACGCGTAATGTTTACGTTTAATGTATTTTCTTCAACGAAGCTCTCATCGTCCCAAAGGGCAGCTAATAAATCTTCACGGCTTGCTGTACGAGGGAATTTAGATAATAGCATTTCTGCTAAAATAGCTTCTTTCTTCGTTAAAAGAACTTGCTCAGATCCAAAATGAATTTCTGGGCGTTCCGGGAATAATTTTAGTCCTTCTACATCAACGATACGTTCAGAAATATTTGGGGCATAATCACCGTAAATACGGCGTAATTGACCTTTAATTTTCGCCATTACAACGTCATAGTGGAACGGTTTCGTAATGTAATCATCCGCGCCACTTTCAATCGCCATAATTTGTTCCATTTCACCAGCACGTGCCGAAATGAAAATAATCGGACAAGTAGATTCATGACGAATTTGACGGCACCAGTAGAAACCATCGAATTTCGGTAAGTTTACATCAAGTAAAACAAGATGTGGTTTCACTGCGTTAAACGATTCCATAATATCATCAAAGTTTTCAGTAACAACAGCGTCGTAACCGTATTTTTGAATGTGAGATTGCAGTAATGATGAAATATTTGGATCGTCTTCAACGATTAAAATTTTATACATATGTATATTCCTCCTAAAAAAACAATTGTAGCTATAGTGTATCATGTGTTTCAAGTCTTTTCATTATGTTGAAATATAAGCTAGTAAACAGTATAGGTCAAAAGTGGAAAAAGTAAAAAGGGCTATGGATATAATTGACAATTGGCGGTTTTCGATTTAATATTTAGATAAATATCTAAATGTCTAATTAGTGAAAGGAAGAAAGACATTGAATCAAGCATTCAAAGCATTAGCAGATCCAACAAGGCGAAAAATTTTAGATTTATTAAAAGAAGGCGATTTAACAGCTGGCGAAATTGCTGAACAGTTCAATATGACAAAGCCAAGTATTTCACACCACTTAAATGCGCTTAAAAATGCTGAACTTATCCAAGATGAAAAAAGAGGGCAATTCGTTATGTACTCTTTAAACACAACTGTCTTTCAAGATTTATTGACCTGGGTGTTTACGTTTACGAATAAGGGGGATGAAGGGAAATGAGAAAGCATCTTTTTGCAATTATATTAATTCTTATAACCTGTATCGCATGGGCGTTTGCTTGGCCACATTTGCCGGATACAATCGCGACACATTGGAGTGGCGGTAAGGTAGATGGTTATTCTTCTAAACTTTACGGAATGATTTCTATGGTTGGAATTATGATTGCGTTATATGTATTTCTAAATGTGATACCAAAGATTGATCCAAGAAAAGCAAATTACGAGAAATTTTCTAAAGCTTTTATGATGATGAATAACGGGATACTCTTGCTACTATTTGTAGGAAATATAGATATTATTACAAGTGGACTAGGATATAATTTATTCATTAATCGAGTTCCAGAATTATTAGTTGGTGTTTTATTTGTAGTGATGGGTAATTATTTACCACAGTGTAAACCTAACTTTTTCGTTGGGATGCGTAATCCTTGGACATTGAGTAATGAAGAAGTATGGAGAAAGACACATCGATTTAGCGGGAAAGTATTTGTAGCTTTAGGACTGATTATGATTATAAGTGTTTTCGCTCCGGCTGATTGGAGATCTTATATGATGCTCGGGATTATAGTAGTTGCTGTCATCATAACGAATTTATATTCTTACGTTTTATATAAAAAAGAAATGCAATTGTGAGTAATAAGGGATTGAACGGTACTAGTTAAATTTTATATTTATAGTTTCTATGTGTTGAGGGGTTCTAATACTCAGTGGGGATAACGAAAAGGCTCGCTGAGTAAATTTTTTACTTTTAGATCTGAAAATTCAGTTAAAAAAGATGGTTTGGGGGAAATCACATGTTAGAAATTATAAATTTTAGCAAGACATACAAAGGTGGTAAGAAAGCGGTAGATCATTTAAATATTACTGTTAAAGCAGGAGACATCTTTGGATTTATCGGGCATAACGGTGCGGGAAAAAGTACAACAATTAAGTCGTTAGTAGGAGTTATAGATTTTGAAGAAGGGGAAATTTTTGTTGATGGACATTCAGTAAAAAAGGATCCAATTGCATGTAAGAGAGTAATGGCGTATATTCCTGATAATCCAGATTTATATGAGCAATTAACAGGAATTCAATATTTGAATTTTGTTGCGGATGTGTTTAAAGTGTCTGCGAAAGATCGGGAAGAACAGATACAGAAGTATGGGGATGCCTTTGAGATTACACCTTACTTAGGAGACTTAATATCTTCTTATTCACACGGTATGAAACAAAAAGTAGCGATTATATCGGCGGTTTTACATAAACCGAAATTATTAGTTTTAGATGAACCTTTCGTTGGTCTTGATCCAAAGGCAGCCGTAGTATTGAAAGGTATTATGAAAGAGCTTTGTGAAAAGGGAAGTGCGATTTTCTTTTCTACGCACGTTTTAGATGTAGCGGAGAAGTTATGTAATAAAATAGCGATGATTAATAGAGGGAAATTAGCACTTTCAGGGGAAGTGAATTCTTTAATAAAGGAAGGCTCATTGGAAGAGCTCTTTATGAAGGAGCTTGCTAATGAATACTAATAGTTTAGGGCTTTTGAAAATCCGTTTGATAACGCAGCTCGGTTTAAATACTTTTAAATACGAAAAAGATAAGAAAAAGAGGCAGAATAAGATTTTGCTGACAGCATCTATTGCCCTAGTTGGTGTCATGCTAATGTTATATTGTGGAACCTCGGCATATGGATTGGTGAAACTAGGAATGAGTGAAATTATTCCCGTTTATGCACTAGTTATTAGTAGTGTATTAACGTTGTTTTTCACTATATTTAAGGCAAATGGAGAAATTTTTGCTTTTAAGGATTACGACTTTTTAATGTCATTGCCGATTCGTGTAAGTACTGTTATTGCAAGTAGATTTTTGTATTTATACTTGCTGAATACGATCTTTTCAATCATAATCATGCTACCGATGGGAGTTGTGTATGGCATACATGGGAATCCATCAGTTTCTTTTTACTTTATGTGGTTCATCAGTATGTTTATAGCATCTTTAATTCCAACAACAATTGCAGCGATCTTTGGAGCTGCGATTACAGCAATCGCTTCTAAATTTAAAAATGCGAATAAAATAACTACGATTTTAAGTTTTATAGTAATTATTACATTTGGTTTATTTATGCTAAAAAACGGAAATGCTCAATATAGCCTTACTGATATGAACGGAATTGGTGCAATTGTCTCGGAGCAATTAACGAAAGTGTATCCACTAGCTAACATGTTTCAAAAGGCAATTGTTCATGCTGATATTGTAGCTTTCATCCTATTCGTTGGAATATCGGTTACTTGGTATTATCTTTTTATAAAAATACTTTCGTTAAAATATAAGCAAATAAACACAGGGATTTCCACTTATCATATGCTTTCAAATTATGAGATTAATAGTATGAGAAAAGAAAGTGTATTGGTCGCATTGTATAAAAAAGAACTGAAACGTTTCTTCTCTTCTACAGTGTATGTCATAAATAGTGGAATGGGAGTCGTGATGGCGATAGCTTTCTCGCTGGCTATAGTTGTAGTAGGGCCAAGTCAATTAATAGCGTATCCTGGAGTTGAGCTCCTGTTGCAAAAGATTGCGCCATTTGCTATTGCAGCAGCGATTTCGATGACGTGTACAACATGTGTGTCATTGTCTTTAGAAGGAAAAAATGTATGGATTATTAAGTCATTGCCTATAGCGCCAAAGGTGATTTATGACAGTAAAATACTTATGAATCTTTCATTAAGTATACCTGCATCACTTATTAGTGCCGTATTACTGATAATAGGATTAAAACTAGATGTTTGGAGTTCTCTTTTAATCGTAATAACACCGCTAGCATATTCATTATTTTCGGCAGTATGGGGGATTTTTATTAATAATCGATTTGGGTATTATGATTGGGTATCAGAAACCCAAGTAGTAAAACAAAGTGTAGGATCATTTGTTGGTATGTTTGGTGGCTTAATTGTGGCTGTTATACCTGCTTTGTTAATCGGTACGGCTGCGATCTCGAACTACAGAGCATTTACTTTTTTAGTTGTTATAGTGCTTACGATTATTACTATTTTCTTGTATAAGAACGAGTCGAGAAGAAGTATAAAGTAAAACTTTAATCAGTGGGGGGCATCCCCCACTGATTATCACCCCTCACCAATCGTACGTTTACTGTCCGCAAATAGCGGGATAAAATAAGAAGCTGCTTTTCCTTTAAAGAGGAAGAGCAGCTTCTTTATTTTGAAAAGGTTTAGACCCTTATATTACTTTTTTAAAACAGGTACCCATATTTCGCTTCTGAAATTCGGTGAGGACATCTCTTTACTTTCATTCCACAATATTTCCGGTCCTTCCGCTAGTTCATAGTTCGAAGAAGGAAACCATTCGGAATAAATACGTCCCCACACATTTTGTAATGCATCAGGAAATGGACCGACAGCTTCAAATATAGCCCACGTTGAAGCTGTGACTTCAAGTTGCGCGAATTGCTCTGGACAATCTTTCGTTGTGGCTACCCCAATATAATGATCGAGTGCGCCTTTTTCCTCCATTCTTCCTTCAGAAAAGTTAGTAGAAGCACTAATGATTCCATTTGGTTCCACATTTGAAAGCATCTTTAATGTTTGAATGGACTGTGGGTTTAAACTTTTCCACATAGAAGCAATTTCTTCATTTACACCATTGAAAACGATTGGTACTCGTTTTGTAATACCTATAATTCGAAATGAGTCTTTTTCTTCAATTCGATAGTTCATTTCATTTCCCCCTTGAATGGATAGTTGGAAGGTCATTGATGAATAAGCTTTCAAAGAATGACTACTATTTCGGGCCTCTGAAGGTGTTATGCCATGCAAATTTTGAAATGCACGTGTAAATGAATCTGGTGAATTGTAGCCATATTTTATAGCTACATCAATGATTTTTACATTGCTGTTTTTTAGTTCAAAGGCAGCGAGAGTAAGGCGTCTACAACGAATATAATCTGACAGCGATATGCCAGCTAGAAATGAAAACATCCTTTTAAAGTGATACTCGGAGCAGAGAGCTAGCCTTGCAACTTCTTTAAAATCAATTTCATCTGTCAGGTTGTCTTCAATATATTGCATTGCTGCATTCATATTTTTTAGTGAATCCATTAAATGACCTCCTTTGCAATTAGAATAGCAGGAAAGAAATAGCTTCATCCGACATTTCGTGCACAACTTTGTAGGTACATTTTTTACCTTACAAAATTGTAATGTTCCTGTAAGGAGAATGAATGGATGGTATGATATCCCAATGCTATAGTAACAAAGTACTTTCATTCATTAGGTTAAATTTTTATGTCTTTACTTATATGCCTTACATAACTGTCATGTTTGTGTAAGAAACATCGATAGTGGCAAGAGTAGAGAATGTATATAGTGAAAATAGAGGATAGAAGAAATGAGGGATGTCGGGATGAAAACAGTGTTAGAAGCAAAAAATATTAAAAAAGTATATGACACGGGTGGAAATAAATTTGAAGCGTTAAAAGGTATTAACTTACAAGTAAAAGAAGGCGAGTTCGTTGGAATTATGGGACCTTCTGGTTCTGGTAAGACGACACTATTAAATGTTCTTTCTACAATTGATAATGCGACGAACGGTGAGATTTTAATTGATGGAAAAGATATCGTGAAGATGAATGATGATAAGCTGGCGTTATTCCGCCGCGATCATTTAGGTTTCATTTTCCAAGATTATAACTTATTAGATACGTTAACAGTGAAAGAGAATATTGCGTTACCTCTTGCTTTATCGAAAGTAAAGGCAAATGAAATTGATCGACGTGTTCTTGAAATTGCGAAAAAGTTCGGTATCGATCATATTTTAAGTCAGTTCCCATATCAAGTATCTGGTGGACAGAAACAGCGTTGTGCGGCATCGCGTGCGATTGTTACAAATCCGAGTATGATTTTTGGGGACGAGCCAACTGGAGCACTCGATTCTAAATCAGCAACAGATTTATTAGAAAGTATGAAATCATTAAATGAATATGATAACTCAACAATTTTAATGGTAACGCACGATGCATTTGCGGCAAGTTACTGTAAACGAGTTATTTTCATTAAAGATGGTGAATTATATAAAGAATTACATCGCGGGGAATTAACGCGTAAACAATTCTTCCAACAAGTCGTGGATGTAATGTCTTCTATTTCTGGAGGTATGGCTGATGACCTTATCTAGCATTGCCCTCCGCAACATACAGCGGAACTTTAAAGACTACTTTGTATATTTTGCATCTATGATTTTTAGTATCGTCATTTACTTTACATTTAAAGCACTGCAATACAATTCACAAATGGAAAAAGCAGCAGAAGCTTCTAAAAAAATTAGTGGAGCGTTCCAAGTTTCCAGTGTGATGCTTATCATTTTCGTAGCAGTGTTCATTATATATTCGAACGGATTCTTTACACGTAAACGTAAAAAAGAAGTTGGATTATATTCTTTACTAGGTATTCGTAAAAGACAAATTGGTAAAATGCTCTTTTATGAAAATATGTTAATGGGATTAATGTCTTTAATTATCGGGATTGCAATCGGTAGCGTTCTTTCAAAATTATTCCTTGAGTTATTAGTAAGTATGATGGGACTAAACTTAAATGTTCATTTTGAAGTACCGATGGCTGCGATTATTGATACAGCAATTATTTTCTTTGTGATTATTTTATATACATCACTTCAAGGATATCGTTTAATTTATCGCTTTAAGTTAATTGAACTTTTCCGTGCAGAGCGCGAAGGAGAAGCAATGCCAAAAGGCTCAGTTATTATGGCATTAATTTCAGTGTTCTTAATCGGTTCAGGTTATTTCTTAGCATTAATGTACATGAAAGCAGTTATGTATGCAGACTTTATGGTCGTTGCATTATACATTTTATTAGCGACAGTAGCAGGGACTTATTTATTGTTCATGTTCTTCACAGTGTTTGTATTGAAACGTGCAAGAAATAATAAGTCAGCGTTTTATAACGGTATGAATATGGTAACGACATCGCAGTTACTATATCGTATTAAAGGAAATGCAAAGTCACTAGCGACAATTGCTATTTTAAGTGCAGTGACATTAACAGCGGTTGGTACGTCAGTTACGATGTATTACAATACATTCACGCAATCAAAAGTGGCTGCGCCGTATAGTTATTCTTATGAGAAAAAAGATGAAGCATTAGATAACAAAGTAAATGAAATACTTGCTGGAGAGAAGAATAATCATCCAGTGACATATGAATCAGAAATTGAAATGATTCCTGTGAAAGGAACATTTAAAGGTGAAAGAGCGGATCAAGTTCTGAACACACACTATAATATTACGAATCAGTACCAGCTTATTTCACAATCAAGCTTTAATACACTTGCGAAACACTTAGATGTAGAACCTGTAAATTTAAGTGCGAATGAAGCTTTTGTATATGATAGCCTATATGTTGAAAAGCTTGATTTTGGTCCTCTTTATACAGGAAATACAGCTGTATTTCCTGTTGGAAATGAATCGAAAGAGCTAACAATTAAAGGTGTAAATAATAGAAGTATTACAAACTTAAATGAACTGTTTGTAATCGTTCCGGATAAAACATATGAGCAAGTGAAACGATTAAACGAAACACGCACTGTAAAAAATATTGATGTAAAAGGTGAGCGAAATAGTAAAGAGTTAACAGCAAAATTAGCGAGTATTATGCCAGCTGGTGAATCAGAAGTTTTAAAACCATTTAACGATTTCTATACAGGATTCCAAATGGGACTTGAAACGACAGGGTTAATGATGTTCATCGGACTGTTTTTAGGATTAGTATTCCTATTAGCGACAGGCTCAATCATTTACTTCAAGCAACTTACAGAAGCAAGTGCTGACCGTGATCGTTACGTTGTCCTTCATAAAGTTGGTGTAACGAAGCAAGAGATGAAGAAAGCTATCGCAAAACAAGTGAGCTTTATCTTCGCTATTCCGTTAGTAATCGGTATTTTACACAGCTTATTTGCACTAAAAGGATTAGCAAATATATTACCATTTGAAATTATGATCCCGCTTCTAATTAGTATTGGAGTATACGGCGCTATTTATATTGGATATTACTTCTTAACAGTTCGTTCTTATTATAAGATTGTGAGTGCGAAATAATAGGGGAGTTGTTTAATCTTAGTAAAAAAGCATTCGACTAGTATGTTAGTCGAATGCTTTTTTTATCTATAGGTTAGCTTGATTTTCATTTGAATTATCAAACATGTCCATTGCTTTAAAGATACTTTCCAATAGCAATGTACATGCTATTGCGAAAACTAATACGGCATGAGGTGATAGTTCAACTGATGTGAAGTTAAGGTTTGCTAGCCAAAAGTAACCTACATAAAAAGTTAGAAATGTACTAACAGCCGAAAGTGTAAATCCTAAAAAACCTAATTCCTTTAATTTTTCCTCAGATAATTTACATAAACGCAAAACAAGAGAGAAGAGGATTCCAACTATAAAAAATCCAATGCATAATGTGAGCAATGATATTATGCTTGGATATTGAATTTCATCTGGCATCCATTTTTTCATTCCCACTATTACAAATGTAGGGAGAAGAATGGGTAATAAAAGTGGTAGCACTATTTGTATAACTGCAAACAATGCATTTGATTTGTTATCGTTTTGATTATTCATAAAGCCTCCAAAAATGATTTTGATACTAATTCCAAATATCTTAGAGGATTCTAACATAGAAATAATAGCTGTGCTATACAAAATCTGAGTAGGATCATTATTCTTTATGATAAATAAGTGAGATGTTTTATTCGCATATGTTTGAGTCATTTTTCATTAAAGTTTCCCTTTATCTTAATAAAATCTTAAGAAACTTCCTCAATTTTTGTTAAGAAACGATAGTTATACTTAGACACAAGTTAAAAACTATCGAACGAATGAGGAGAGATTTATATGCAACTCATAACATTCTTACATGAATTTATTAAACATCCGAAACATACTGGTGCAATTGCGCCAAGTTCAAAAATATTAGCAAAGAAAATGGTAGATGTAATTGATTTTAATAAAGCGAAATGTATTGTAGAGTTAGGGCCTGGTACAGGGGTTTTTACGAAAGAGATTATGAAGAGAAAAAAGAAGGAAACAATATTTCTTCTTATTGAAATTAATGAAGTGTTTTGCAAAGAGCTAAAGAGAAAATTTAAAGATGAGCAGAACGTCATTGTTGTACACGGTTCAGCTGAAAATATAAAGAAGTATATGGAAGAGCTCAATATAGAATGTATTGATTACATTTTATCAGGGTTGCCTTTCACTTCTTTACCAGAAGAAGTTTCAAAGCGCATTTTAAACAATGCGATGGAAGCGATACATGAGAATGGTGAATTTATTACATTTCAATATTCACTTGTGAAAAAAGGATTTATACAGCATTTCTTCCCCGAAATTACACTAGAAAAAGTATGGCTCAATTTTCCGCCAGCCTACGTCTTTAGCTGTAAAAAAGAACTAAGGAGAGCGTATGCATAATGGAATTACATGAATTATTATCCTATATTGAGCAGTACGGTTATTGGGCATTATTTTTCTGTTTATGGTTAGGTATTATCGGTATGCCAATTCCAGATGAAATGATTGTTATGAGTGGTGGTTTTGTCTCTTCACTAGGTATATTAAGTGTCATTCCAGCATTTTTATTAACATATTTAGGTGTCGTATCTGGGCTATCGTTAGGTTATATATTAGGGAAAATATTTGGTACGAAAGTACTTGATAAGCTAATGAAAAAGAAAAAGGCGAAATATCTTTTGAAATCTCAACAAATGGTAGAGAAGTATGGTCATTATGCGTTAGTCACAAGTTACTTCATACCAGTTGTAAGACATATTGTACCGTATTTAGTTGGAATGAATAACATGTCATTTAAGGTGTATGCTTTGTATTCCTATACGACAGGATTTGTTTGGACACTCGTTTATTTTGTGCTTGGTTCTTTATTTGGACAACACATTAACAGGATTGTAGCAATCGCAATAGAGTATGGCGTGTATTTTGGTGGAATTGTTTTTGTTGTTGCGAGTGGTGCTTATTTGTATAAGCAAAGAAGAAGTACGGTGATGAGTAAGTAAATAGAATGAAGGTTTACACTTATTGAGAGTAGTATAAAAGGGAGAGTTATTTTGTAGAATAACTCTCCCTTTTAATGTACTAGCTTCTTATCACTTACATTAGGATTTGTCTGAAATACAGTTATATAAATTGTTAATATGATTGTATTGATCAGATTAGCTAATATAGTCATAAAATCACTTGATGGAGTGATAAGAACAAAGATTGAAAGAGCGGCAGAAGCAAGTGGAATGAACTTTTGTAGCGTAGTTAACTTTCCATCTTTATGAAGCTTCGAAGATTGAAAGAAGCAAAGTAAGAAAATAAAGGATGTAAATAATAATCCTAAATATCCCCATCCCTCTTCAATATACCAAGGTAAAAAGCTCATTCTCGATGTGAAAATAAATAAATTTAATACTAAGGTGCTAATGATTAACGTATTTAAAATAGTGATATTTATCTGTTTCTTCATTTGAATTACACTCCGGAATTTATTTTATCCCGCATTAACGGACAGTGGACAGTAAAATCCCCACTGATTAAAGTTTCACTTTATTGAGATGTTTTTGCCATTTCCATAAATCGCTTTTCAATTTCATCCAATTCGAATGAATGGCATATTCTGCGATCTTCTTTATCTAAAATTCGATAATGTTGAGATAATATATTTTGCTGTATTTGATAACCATTTAACTCTTTTATTTGTCGCCACCATACTTTTCCTCCTAAAGTCTTCGGGAAGTTCGTATTGTAATGTGCAAAAGCGATTGTTTTTATAATTTCATTCACATCATCCCCGAATGTCATCTGGACTGTATTGCTCTGTTCAAAGAGTGTTACGACACAAACTGCGCCTGCCCATGTTAGAGTGCGTCTTCCTTTTTCAATTTCCACTAATGTTTTCTTCGATAAACCAATAATTTCTGACATTTTATCTTGTGATAAATCATTTTCAACACGGATGAGTTTTAATTTTGAATTGACTAGTTCAATAAATTCTTGTTTATTCATCATACAGCTCCTTTTTTATTATAGTGTAAAATTACACTATAAGTGTAATTTTGTCAAAACGATAGGGATGATAAGGAAAAAGAAGCAACTATTAATGAAGTAGGTAAATTACTAAAAGGTTCCTACTAGCATATGTTTACAAAGGGAAAGTTTTTACATGATAAAATGCAAGTAATGATAGATATGACTCCTGACGGACGAAGGCAAAGTTAGGATTGTAAGTATGAATTCGATTCTTAATGAGAGAATTGAATTTGTTATTTTATGGTAAAATATAGAGAGAGGGGGCGGAAGTTATGCTACTCATTGTTAGCCTTATTTTAATTGGAATCATGTGTAGTATGAGAATAGTATCTTTACATATGATAGAGCGAGAAAAGATAGAAGAACGATATGTATATTGTCCAAAGTGTGATAAGAAAATTAGAAGAAGGAATGCAGCTCCTTTTTGTTCGAAATGTAATTTAATATTTTAGTTCAAGTAAGCTCCGAACCACTTTGTATGGTGCTGGATTTTTCTTTTGAAGAAACCGTTGGAAAATCTTAGTACTATTTCAAATAATGAGGAGTATGCTAAGAGGTTAATAAAAAAGAGCTTGAAACAATTCAAGCTCTTTTTTATTACTATTTATGTTCTAAAATATGCTCAATCTCATACACACTTAATTTACTTGCCTTAGCAATCGTTTCAAGTGGTATACCAAGATCATACATGCTTTTAATCATTTGAATTTTTCCTTGTTGAACCCCTTTTTTTATCCCTTGTTCAATCCCTTGTTCAATTCCTTGTTCCATTCCTCTTTTTATTCCTTCTGTCTCTGCGTGGGCGAATTTTGCGGCTTCATCCATTAAAACTTTCTCCCTTGCGTCATAGGCTTGTCGGAAAGAAGAATCTTGACTCATACGTTCCCATTTATTTATCGCCTTTTGTAAAATAGGATCTTGGTTCATAGCAATATCCTCCAATAGTTTAGTTAAGTGCTCATCCTCATTTGCTGAAAGCAATAAAAGCCAACGAACAAATGGATCTTTCCACGGATTTACTTTTTCTTCATGCCATTGTTCAGTTAACTTTGGAATTTCTATAATGTGGATTTCTATGTCGTCACTCAGGAGTTTTTGTTGTTGTGTATTCCATAATATGCTCGTTGTATGGAAGGCTGGGTGTTCCGAAAACATTACGAAGTTTAGTAAGTTTATGGTGATGGTTTTGTGAAGTGCACTGTAGGGCATCCCTTTTTGTAGTTGAGATGTGTATAGTCTTCCCCAATAATATAAACTGCGTTTAACCATATCGTGATTATTATTGAGTTGTATTTCTACATTGACTTTTGTTCCTGTGTTTAATGTCGCTGAAATGTCTAAAATAGATAACTTATCCTCTTCATATTCCCTGTGTAAATGTGGATCTTCTAGTTGTAGAGAAGCAATGGGCGACTCTAAAGACTCTTGTAACATAGCGTTTAAAAATGCAATTAGAATATCTTCACTACCATTCGTACCAAACAATTGTTTAAATGCAAAATCAATGCGTAAATTAACTAACTGTTGGTTGAACACAGTTTTTTCTCTCCCTTGTATCAGGTTGCTTCTTTCCTTCATTGTATCTAAAAAGAACTGGGGCATGCAAACAGACCCTTCTGCTATTTTATTAGTAGTATTATTAGAAAATGAAAGGCAATTATGTCTATGTTATACTCTAGTGAAATTGAAAAATTTATATAGAGGTGAAGATGATATATATGCAAAAAGATATTTTAAAGCTATTAGATAAAAAGCAAAGTAAGTATGAATTTCCTGCCTTTGATAATGAATATATGGATATTTCACAAGTGAAATTCTCTCTTCTCTTTAAAGATGATAAGGATTGGTTAATGGTGTTTCAAGTTGTCGGTGTAGGTTCATTAGGTGTATTTAATGATATCCAAGTATATGGTGATAGAATGAATCATTCAATTGGTGATGACGGTATTTTGCAAGTAAAAGATGGAGATTATGAATTATTTGATGATGAAGGTGAATTTATACCGGATATTCATAACGGTAGTTTAAAAATTCGCGATCATCATTTTGAATATCAATTTACAGAAGAAGATTATGCGAATAATGGAATAGAAGTGAAAACGAAAGAGTCTTATCCAACATATTTCATGCGTATGCTTGCTACTAATGACGAAGCTAGAAAGTTATTATGGTGGGATAAAGAAGAAATTTTAGAAGAGTTCGGTTTAAAAGGTGATTGGGAAGTAGCTTATGAAACGGAAGAGTGGCAACATGTTGAAGAAGAGAAAGTAAGTGAAAATGAATTCTTCCAATCAGTAGCCGCTGCAATAGAGAAGAAAGATCCAAGTGTTATTGTGAAGAAGGATTCTAATACGCATTGGAGAAATTGGGTAGAGTTTGATTGTGACTGAAAAGGATAGGAGAAAGAATAATAAATGAAAAGAAGAAGAAAATCCGGAGAAAAAGTACAAATGAATCGTTTTGCACTACCTCTATGCTACGGAAGTGAAGCACCATATTATTATTACGAGGTAGCGCCCCATGAAAGAGAGGAACGCTTCCATTTAACATCAGAACTTTGCGTAATGGACGATGAACATTACTTTATTAGAGGTTGTTTAGAGATTCCTATCATTGATTACCACGAAAATTTCATATGGACTGTGTGGGTATCACTTAGTAAAGAAAGTTATGATGAAGTATTAGAAAAGTGGGATGAGAGAGCCCGAGAAAATAGTGATCCTTATTTTGGTTGGTTATCTGTAGAAATACCAGTTTATCCAGAAACATTAAATTTAAAAACAAATGTACATATAAGAGAAGTTGGAATGGCACCGTATGTTGAATTAGAGCCAACCGAGCATCCTTTAGCGATCGAACAAAGAAATGGAATTACTTTAGAGAGAGTTAAAGAAATACAAGAAATGATCCAATGACATAACTAGATTAGAAGAGAAAAACGAGTGCTAGCACTCGTTTTTTATTACACAACCGCAGGATTATAAATCATTGTAAAGTGCCCTTGTAACAATTCAATATGACACGGTGTATGAAGCGAGCTTTCTCCATCTGTATCTACTTCTTTTTCTTCTTTCGTTTCGATATGAATGGATTTCGCTTTTACGTGGAAAATGTCATTTTCATTTGAGTCTTCAAATAGTTTCTTTCCGATATAATCTTTAAAGGCTTGAATGCCTGTTGATTTGACTACGAAAATATCAAGTGTTCCGTCGTCACATTTTACGTTCGGAATAAAGGAAGGAATACCGCCAAGATATTCACCGTTTCCAACCATAACAAGAACAGCCTCGTCTTCATATACTTGTCCGTCGTAAGTAATTTTGATCGGGAATGTTTCAGCATTTTTTACAGTTCGAATTGTACTTAAGTAATAGCCGATTTTTCCAAGCTTTGCTTTTTCTTCTGCATCAATATTGTTTGATACTTCAGATACGAGCCCAATGCCCCAGAAGTTCAAGAAATGTTGTCCGTTTGCTTTTGCGACATCAACTGGTTTTACGTGTTCCTTTGTGATAAGTCTTGCTGCTTCTGCAATGTTTTGTGGAACGCCTAGCGTACGAGAGAAGTCGTTGCAAGTTCCGCCTGGAATAATTGCAAGTGTAGGTCTAGTTTCAAGAGGAGCTAAGCCATTTGTGCATTCAAATACTGTTCCGTCACCACCAAAGACGATAATTAAATCTACTTTACTAGCAAACTCTTGGCAATATTTTGTTGCATCACCTTGCTTTTTCGTATGGAGGATATGTAAGTCAGGAAAAGTTGCCGCAAGAGGTGGTACGATTTTCGCCAAATTTGTATGTAAGTCGCCTTGTCCAGCTTTTGGATTTACGATGAGGAGTACTTTTTCAAATTTTGTCTTTGTCATTTTTATTCTCTCCCTTTGTCTTTTACGAATCGTGATAGAAAATAAACTTCCATCAGTAATTGATGGAAGTTTACCCCGCTTAACGGGCAGTAAGACTCCCACCTCAAATTTCGCCGAATACGAAGAAGTCAGGTGGGAGATTAACTGCCCGTAAAAGCCCGATTGGTGAAGGCTAATAATCAGTGGGAGAAAAAAACCACTGATTAAAGTTTCACTTTATTTTATTATATTATTCCGTTACAACTGAAGCGATAAATGGTAAGTTACGATATTTTTCTGCACAGTCGATACCGTAGCCAACGATAAATTCGTCTGGAATTTGGAAGCCAACATATTCAGCTTTTAAGTCCACTTTACGGCGCTCTGGTTTATCAAGTAACGTACAGAATTTCAATGCTTTTGGTTTATGCATAAAGAAGTGATCTTTTAAGAAGTGAAGTGTTAAACCAGAATCGATAATGTCTTCTACGACAATTACGTTTTTTCCAGTAATGTTTACATCGATATCTTTTAATAGTTTTACTTTTCCAGTTGTTTCTGTTTGATTTCCGTAGCTAGATGCAGAGATAAAGTCGATAGTTACTTCGTTTTTAATATGACGAATTAAATCAGCAGCGAATACGAAAGATCCTTTTAATACAGCGATTACAACGATTTCTTCTCCTTCAAAATCACGTTCGATTTGAAGCGCTAGTTCTTTTACTTTTTCTTGTAATTGTTCTTCAGAAATTAAAGTGTCTTTTATTTCAATTTTCATTTGAATCCTCCTACAGTGTAAAACTTGTGAACATTTCGACTGTAAAGGATAGAAAGAAAAAAGTCAAAGAAGATATAAGGTTTTTACAGAAATCCCCACAAAATAGTCAGATGATATGATATACTGATCACATTAAGAAAACGCTTCCATAAAGGGTGATTATGATGAAAAAGAAAGAATATACAAGTGCAACATTTATAAAAGCATTACTTTTAACAATTGTTCTTGGCATGTTGGCTTACATAATTGATGTACCTGCAATTCGGATTTCACTAATTGGAATGACTTTAGTATTAGGCGCAATTTCTCACGGTATGATGTCACAGCTACAAGAAGCTGGAGTCGATCATATGAAAGATCATATAGATGAGAAATGAGAAACCTTCACGTATAGAGAGTGAAGGTTTTTTGTTTCTTACAAAAATGTAAGGTAGTTGTAAGGCAAATCGATAGTTGCATAGTAGTGTTTTGGATAAACTATAAGTGTAAGGTAAAAGGCAAGCATATTTTAGGTAAATTAAGTTTTAGGCACTCTATATGTGAAAAAGGAGTAGGAGGGCATGGAGAAACGTTGGACGACCTTTTCTTTTTTAGCAACTAGCAACACCGTAATGCTAGCTGGCGAAATGGATTTTTTGCACTTGTTTGATCGAGAAGACGATCATTCTTCTTCTAAACTTACAATTAAATGGAATAAATGGAGCGAAAGTTGTAGGTTGGAAGAAGAGGCCCCTAACGAAGAGCAAAAGATTATTTTGACAAATCCTATTAAAGCGTGGGTTGTTCAACGTCGTAAGTGTAACGTCAAAAATCACTTAAAGAAAACTGAGCCGAGACAATTAGTTATCACTCCGGCCCTTTCTACTTCTCAATCACGCGAAAGTAACAAATAAATATCGAGACACATCAAAAAAAGCATTGTATTATACGATGCTTTTTTTATTTTTACGAAAAGTCCCTTAGCGTAGAAAAGATTTGCTATGATTATGGAGGAATCTTACATTTATATATGGTAGGAAATAGAATTGAAGTAAAATTAGAAAAGGTGTGTATGATGAAAAAATATAGTGTAATTGCAGTAGCCAGTTTATTGACAACAAATCTATTAGCGTTTCCTTCTAGTTCACTAGCGGAAATTGAAAATAATACAAGAAATAATATAGAAGCTTTACAGAGTATACATAGTAATAGACAGAGTGAATTGCAAAAACAATTTAATGCTATAAAAGAGAAACAAATGGAATTAGAAAAAAGAAAAGATATTTTGAAACAGCAGGAAGAGTTATTTGATAAAGTTGACGAATTAAAACAGAAAAAAGAAGAATTACTAAAACAAGATAGTGAAGATAAAGAAAAATTAGAAGAAGTTCAGCAAAAATTAGATAAATTAAAGAAACAACAAGAAGAACTTGAAAAGAAGAATCCGTTAGAAGTACAAGAAAAGAATAACCAAGAAGAGACAAACTTGAATGAATTAGAGGAACAAAAAAGGAAGAAAGAGCTTGAAGAGAAGAGTCGATTAGAAGAAAACGAAAAGAATAATCAAGAAGAAACAAATCCTGAATTAAAAGAGAAACAAAAGAGAGAGGAATTAAAGAAACAGCAAGAAGAATTAAGAATAACGCAGCAAAAATTGGAGCAGCAACAAATAGAGTTAAAGCAGAAAGAAGAGCGAGAAAAACAAGAACTTGAATTAAAGCAAAAAGAAGAACAAGAAAAACAAGAGCTTGAATTAAAGCAAAAAGAAGAACAAGAAAAACAAGAGCTTGAGTTAAAGCAAAAAGAAGAGCAAGAAAAACAAGAACTTGAATTAAAACAAAAAGAAGAACAAGAAAAACAAGAGCTTGAGTTAAAGCAGAAAGAAGAGCAAGAAAAACAAGAACTTGTATTAAAGAAAAAGGAAGAACAGGAAAAAAGAGAAGTAGAATTAGAAAGGGCAGTGAATAATTTACAAGTAGCACCACAATCATTCCCTGATGTTCCAGGGTGGGCGGAAGAGTCTGTTAATTATTTAGTAAATAAAAAAGTAATTACAGGAATGCCGGATGGAACATTTTCACCGCATAGCGTATTAAGTAGGGCTGAAGCGGCTACAATTATGGCTAAAGTTTTAGGTTTAGAAGTTAAAGAAGGGGACAAGCCGACCTTTATAGATTCGAAAGATAATTGGGCATCTTCCTACATTGCAGCGGTGGAAAAAGCAGGCGTTATTAAAGGTGAAGGAAACGGGAAATTTAATCCGTACGGTCAAATGACAAGAGCGGCAATGGCAACAATGCTTGTACAAGCATATCAATTAGATTCGAAAGTTAATGGAGAATTACCGACATTATTTAATGATGTGAAAGATCATTGGGGTGAGAAATTCATTAATATTTTAGTAGAATTAGGTATATCAAGTGGTATCGATGGAAAACAGTGGCAACCTGACAAATCGATAACACGTGCTGAGGCAGCGCGACTTGTTGCGGTAACGGATCAATCTAAAGATAGTGAAGTAAAAGTGAAAAAGGTAAATATAACGAAAAGTTTCTTTACGTATAATGGGCCATCATTATCATCAGGTATTTCAAATGAGTATGCATCACAAGAAGTAAAGGTGTATGAAGAAAGAGACGGTGGATGGATAAAAATTCATACGGATCTGGGTTTTAAGTGGGTGTGCTTAACTGAGAAGAAAGTAAATATAACGAAAAGTTTCTTTACGTATAACGAGCCATCATTATCATCAGGTATTTCAAATGAGTATGCATCACAAGAAGTAAAGGTGTATGAAGAAAGAGACGGTGGATGGATAAAAATTCATACGGATCTGGGTTTTAAGTGGGTGTGCTTAGCTGAGAAGAAAGTAAATATAACGAAAAACTTCGTTACATATAATGAATCGTCATTATCGTCGGGTATTTCAGGCGAGTATACTCCGCAAGAAGTGACGGTTGTTGAAGAAAGAGAAGGCGATTGGATTAAAATTCATACTAGTTTAGGCTATAAATGGGTATGTCTAACTGAAAAAAAAGTACAGATTGATAGAGACTTTACTACTTATGATGCTCCGTCACGCTCTGCGAAAATTTTATCGTATTATGGACCACAAACAGTAACTGTTGTAGAAGAAAGAGGAACGTGGCTTCGAATAAGTACATATGCAGGATACCAATGGTTGGACACGAAAAAGGAGACAAAGTATTTATCTAAAGTATTTTTTGCATATGACAGCCCTAGTTTTGTATCACGTGTATCAGGGAAATATTCTCCCCAAACAGTAGAAGTTTATGGCGAAGGAGAAGGCGGTTGGATTCAGATACAAACTAATAATGGTTTGAAATGGGTTAATGAAGGCAATGTTAATCGTAGTCAAGTGATATTGAACGTACCATCAATTTATCAATTCCCAGAATTACACAATGGCTGTGAAGTAGTCTCTTTACAAATGCTTGTGGAACATCAAATTGGTCGTTCATTAAATAAAGTAGCATTTGCTTTTGAAATGCCTTTTGATCAAACGAAATTAAAGAACTATAAAACATCATCACAAATTTGGGGAGATCCAGATGTAGGATTTGTAGGTGATGTGACAGGAAATACGCCAGGATATTCTATTAATCCAGAACCATTAAAAAGATTGTTAGATAAATATGCAAGAGGAACGAACTTAACAGGAAATGATTTTTCAGTACTGGAAAATTATGCGCGAAATGGGAAACCAGTTGTTACTTGGGTAACTGTAGCACTAAATAATCCAAGACCAATTACAACATGGAAAACACCAGGCGGAAAAACAATTTATGGGCGAATGAATACTCATGCGGTCGTTTTAACAGGTGTCGATGATAATTATGTGTATTATAATGACCCATTTTATGGAACGAAAAATGTTAAAGTGAGTAAGAGCCACTTTGCAAGTATTTATAATCAAATGGGCAAGAAGGCTTTAAGTGTAGATTAAATAAAAAAGGTTATCCGAAGATTATTTCGGATAACCTTTTTTTCTACAATGAAATCTTTAAATGAAATATATTTCATCTGCATCTTATATTTATATCTGTTGTTTATTCTAGTGATACATCCGATGCGAAGTGATGTAAAACGTATAAAAGGAGAGAAATAAAATGAAAAAGAAACTATTACCAATCTGTGCAATGGCACTGTTAACAGTAGGATATTCTTCAGTAGCAAGTGCGGATACTGGAACAGTAACAAAGGAAGAATCAGCGCAACTGCAACAAGATAAAGCGAAAAAAGAAGCAGCGATTAAGGAACAGCAAAAAAGTCAAGAAGAGAAAAAGCAAGCGGCACAAGTACAAGAAAAAAGTGATATGGCTAAAAAAGAAGAAGCGATAAAAGAGCAACAAAAGAATGAAGTAAGGAAAAAAGAAGAAGCACAAGTACAACCAAAAAATGATGCGGCAAAAAAAGAAGTAGCGAAGCCAGTTGTACAAGGTGAAAAATTACCAAATACAGCATCAAATAATGTAGCAATGATGGGATTAAGCGCATGTCTTGTAGCAATAGGTACATTATTTGGTTTGAATCGTCGTAACAAAAGTAAGGCGTAAATAAAATATTGTCCTATAAAGAGTGGGATAATTTCACATATTAAAAATGGTAGGTTATCCCTACCATTTTTTGCATGGAGGGATGAAGCATGAAGTTACTCAATTATATTGGTATCATATTGATGGCCATAGGGCTATTCATGGGATCGTATTACGCTGTGGAATGGTATAAAGGAAAAAGCGCTGCGCAAGAATTAACGAATGAGGAAATAAAGAGCCTTAAAAATATACAAGATACTCACCTTTCTCATGAAATGCCTGTAACTTCCAAAGTACCTTCTTCTCAAACAGAGCATAAAGAAGGAGAAAAGGTAGCGGTGTTAAATATACCGAAAATAAAGAAGAAGTTTTCTGTATATTGGGAGGCGAATGATACAACTTTGAAAAAAGGAGTTGGTATGTTCGTTAGTGATGTAACGACAACACCATCTGGAGGGGGGCATACTGTACTGAGTGGGCACCGAGATACTGTTTTTACCGATGTAGGAGAGTTAAAAGAAAAGGATACCCTTATTGTAGAGTATGATAATAAAACTTACACATATGAAATTCAAAAGACATGGATCACCCATGCGGATGATCGTACTGTTATTATAAAAAAAGGAGAACCAATATTAACACTGACGACTTGCTATCCATTTGATTATATAGGGGATGCACCAGATAGATATATTATCGAGGCGAAGTTAACTGCTAGCTATTCAAAATAAAATTATAGTTTCTGAAGGCGAGAGGGGGATACATAAGTTATGTCAAAAAACATTTTAATTGTTGAAGATGAAGATATATTACGTGAAATATTAAAGGACTATTTTTTGAGTGAACAATATGTAGTGTTTGAAGCAAGGGACGGGAAAGAAGCTTTAGTTGTATTTGAAGAGGAAGAGGTTGATTTAGTTATTTTAGATATTATGTTGCCGGAACTCGATGGATGGTCTGTTTGCCGAAGAATTCGGAAGACGTCCGAGGTGCCTATTATTATGTTGACGGCGCGCGTAGATGAAGATGATACGTTACTTGGGTTTGAACTTGGGGCAGATGACTATGTGACGAAGCCGTATAGTCCACCAATTTTATTAGCAAGAGCGAAAAGATTGTTAGAAAGTAGAAAAGTGACAAAGCAACTTTTAGAGAATGAAGATGATACATTATCAATCCACGGTATTCACGTTCATTTTCCGTCGCGCACTGTTACGGTAGATAGAACAGACATTAATTTAACACATACAGAATTTGAAATATTAGCGTATTTTATGAAAAATCAAGGGATTGTTTTAACACGGGAGCAATTGATTTCAAGAATTTGGGGATATGAATTTGCTGGTGACGATCGAACGGTTAATAGTCATATTCGTAATTTAAGAAATAAATTAGGAGAGAAAGCAAAGTACATTACAACTGTAGTACGAACAGGTTATAAATTTGAGGGGAATGTATGAGAAAAGGGATTGTACTAAAACTATTTACCCTCACAACAGCATTATGTATGTTAATTTTAGCGACGATATTTATTGGACAAACGATATTTTTTAAACAATATTATGCGAATCGAAAAGTGGAAGATATTAAAGTGAATTTAAATTCCTTCGAAAAGAATTATTTGAACTATGCAGGAAGTGCAGAAGGGATTCAGAAGCTGGAGCAAGACTTTTTAAGAGAAAATAATACGTGGATTACGACATTGGATCAGAACGGGAATTTAAAGCATGCAGATGATTTTTATTTTGAGGTAACGATAAATCGTTGGCAACAAAAGAGCTTTGGACAACAACTATTCAAAATCCCCCTATACAATCTCGTCAATATAGAGGAGATTGATAATAAACCATCAAATCAGTTTTTAGGCCAAGAAATTTATTTTTCTGGAGTGAAAAAAGAAGATAGTTTTATTCCATTCTCTTTCTCATTATCTAAGCAGAATTTAAGCGGATCTAATAAACCGTTAGAAAAAGCATTTAATGAGAAAATGAGTAAATTAGATCAGGAGAAAAAGAAAGTAGCTGGGGAACAAGTTGGTAAGGAAAAGAAGCCGGCAGTTCAGGAGCAAGCTGTCCAAGAACCAGATGCTTACATAGAAGGGCGTGTTACGAAAGTACAATTCCCTGATGTAAAAGGTCCCGTAAATCCAATTTATAAAAACACTTTATTTTTGGATAGTATAAAAGAATTTCAAACGGATGTAGTACTAAAAGAGAGTAATCAAATAGAGTATTCAACAAAGACAATGGACTATGAAAAAAATGATATAAAATATAAATTATTAATGAAACCGATAAAAGAAAAAGACGGATCAGTCACATATATATATGCGATGGCTTCCTTACAACCTGTAGATGAAGCTGTACAAATGGTGCAAGATTACTACATTTACATCATTGCATTTGTAGTCGTTCTCATTTTTCTAGCTTCGTTTTATTACTCAAAACAAATTGCAAAGCCGTTATTAAAAATAAATGATACAACGAAGAAAATAGCGCATTTAGATTTCACAGAACAAATACCGATTACTTCAAAAGATGAAATTGGTGATTTATCGAAAAATATTAATGTATTATCCAATAAGCTCCATTCGCATATTGGACAGCTAGAACAAGATATTGAAAAGGAAAGAAAATTAGAAAAGACGCGGAAAGAATTTATTTCTGGTGTTTCGCATGAACTAAAAACACCGCTGAGTATTATGAAAAGCTGTATTTCTATTTTAAAAGATGGAGTAGCTGAGCATAAAAAAGAGTACTATTTTCAAGCGATGGAACGAGAAGTAGACAAAATGGATACATTAATTTTGGATATGCTGGAGTTAGCTAAATTTGAGTCAGGCACATATAAAATGAAAATAGATTCATTTTATATCGATACAGTAATTGAAGATATATGTGAACATCTTTCTGTAGAAATAGGGAAAAAAGAACTTCGTGTTCATAAAAATATAGGTCCATTTGAAGTGATGGCAAATCAAGGCCGGATTGAACAAGTCATCGTGAACTTCATTACGAATGCCATACGTTATACACCAAATAAAGAAGATATTATTACTTCCACAATAGACGGGAAGGATCGTATAAAAATATGTATCGAAAATAAAGGTACTCACATTGAAGAAGAGCAATTAGATAAAATTTGGGATCGTTTTTATAGAGTGGATGCAGCTCGCCAGCGTTCACAAGGTGGAACAGGGCTTGGGCTTGCAATTTCAAAGAATATTTTAGAACTGCACGATGCTGAATATGGGGTAAAGAATACAGAAGATGGTGTGTTATTTTACTTCTATTTACCGAAAAAAGCGTAGACAATACATGTTACGCTTTTTTAATTTAACTTCATATTATCTTTACCTAATCTTTATTTTGGAGCAGTATACTTTGGATAGAAAATGAGGTTATGTAAGGAGTAGATTAGCCGTGAATAGCAATTTACTAGGTGTGATGGTATTTATTTTCTTTTGTGCATTTATCGTATTTATTATTGATATTACTCATTGAGAATTTTGATAAAAAAAGAGCGCTAATTAAGCGCTCTTCTTTTCTGTATTCATCTGATAAGCACCGATGCTTTTGAATAAGCGTGGTGAAGTTGTAAATAAAAGAATTAGTAATACAGTACATAGTATGAAAGAACCAATCATTGTACTGCCGTTTACAATTAATGAATATAAGACAGCCGATTGTCCTTTAGGTGCATATTGACCAAAGAAAATAATGCCAGCAATAAAGTGACAGAAATAACGTGCAAAGCTGCCGACAAATGTGGCAAGTATAATGTAAACGAGTGCTTTTTTGCCTTTGTTCTGTTTTGGTTTATCTTTACGAATGCCAAAATTAGAATGCTCTGCATTACTGTTGTCTGAGGCAAGTGCTTTTTGAATTGGACGATAGAATAAACCAGCAAAGCCGATAAAGGCAAAAGCAATGAAGTACTCAATGAATGCTTGCACTGGTGTTAGAATGTAGGCATCACCTACGACAATTTGTAATAATCCCCAAATTAAGCCTCCTAAGGAAGCCATTTTGAAGCCCCAGCGGTATGCGATAATAAAAATAGGAATCATAGCAAATGAGATGGAACCGCCTGTTGGAAGTTTAAGTGATAATGGTAAAATGTCGATAATCAAGGCGAAGGCTGCAAGAATAGCAGATTCGATCATCGCTTGTAAATTGGTGTTACGCATGTTGTCTCCCCCTAAATCCAAGTTGCACAAAAAAGAATAGATATCATAGGAGGATACGAAATACGTAAATAAAAAAGAGGTATGTATTTCGGACGTTTGCACAATCCCTGCGTTAGCATTAACTAACAGGTTCGAAGGGTCGGAACGAAGTGTTCCCTCTCAGCGGCAAGGCTCCCCCTGTGATAACGAGATTCTTTATTTGCTATTGTTTATTGTAAGCGAAATGGATGAGAATGGCAAATGAACCTCGTATGACAATAAGTGAAATATAATTGTATTGAAATGTTAATAAATATGAAGCAAAAAGATATAGTCCAAATGAAATAGAGTATGATATAATTTTTTTGAAAATAATTATCATTCTCTTCTGAGGGGGAAGGTTATGAGCTTAGTAGATATTAAAATTGGTGAGAAAGTGTTAGTAAAAAGTATTCAGTCGTTAGATAATTTACTAAAGAGAAGACTGGCTGCTTTTGGTCTCGCGGAAGGAAGCGAACTTAGTCTGAAACAGAAAGCGATGTTTAAAGGTCCTTGTACATTGGAGTGTCGCGGACAGTTAATTAGTATTCGTCATTGTGACGCGAAAATGATAAAGGTGGAATTAGCGTGAATAAGGTTGCTTTGCTAGGGAATCCGAATACAGGGAAAACATCATTATTTAATGCACTTACTGGTTCTTATGAATATGTAGGAAACTGGAGCGGTGTAACAGTAGAAAAGAAGGTTGGTAAATTAAAAGATAAGCAAGGAACATTAATCGATTTACCAGGCGTCTATGATTTAAATCCAGTTTCACGTGATGAAGGTGTCGTTACGAATTTTCTACTAACAGACGAATTCCATCATATGTTAAATATTGTGGATTCTTCGCAATTTGAGCGAAATATGCATTTAACTTTGCAATTACTCGAATTTGGTAAGCCGGTTTCAATTGGTTTAAATATGGTTGATGTGGCGAAGCAAAGAGGAATTGTTATCAATGTAAAACGATTATCAGAAATATTAGGTGTAACAGTCGTTCCTGTCATCGCAAGAACCGGAAAAGGCTGTGAAGAATTACTTACGACTCTTAAAGAAAATGACAAAAAAGAGAAAGAACCATTCATTATTTCATATGGTGTACAAGTGGATGAAGGGATTGGAGAGATAATCGCTCTTTTAGAGATAGCGAATTATGAGCATCCAAGATGGTTAGCCCTTCAATTTCTAAGCAATAACGAAGTAGTAGAAAAAGAAATGAAAGCACTATCAATTTATAAGGAACTTGTAGCCGTTCGATCTCGCTTAGAAGAAAAACTTGATTGTACGTTAGAGGAGCATATTTACAAGACTCGTGAAGCGTATATTGAAAAGTTAAAAACAAATGTTATGAAGCATGAGAAAGAAGGGAAAATTCCTTTTTCGGAAAAAATCGATAAGTTAATTACACATAAAATTTTAGGACTTCCAATCTTTTTAGCAGTTATGTTTTTTATTTTTCAGGTTACGTTTACGTGGATTGGTACACCTTTATCTGATATGCTTGATGGATTTTTTGGAGGGCAACTTACTGATTGGGTTACAGCTGGGCTCACAAGTGTTGGGGCTTCTGACTTTATTCAAGCACTCGTTACAGAAGGTATTATTGCGGGCGTTGGTGCAGTATTAGTATTCGTGCCACAAATCTTTGCACTATTCTTTTTCATTTCATTATTAGAAGACTCAGGGTATATGGCGCGAATTGCAGTTGTTATGGATAGAATTATGGAGTTTTTCGGTTTAAACGGAAAAGCGTTCATTCCGATGATTATCGGTTTTGGATGTAACGTTCCAGGTATTATGGCTGCGAGAACGATTGAACAAGAAAAAGAACGTTTACTTACAGTTTTAGTAACACCATTTATGTCTTGTTCAGCACGTTTACCTGTATATGCATTATTTGCAGGAGTATTCTTCCCTCATAGTCAGGCAACTGTTGTGTTCTCTTTATACGTTGCAGGTATTGTTCTTGCATTACTTGTTACAAAAATTATGTCTCTTACGATTTTGAAAGCGGAAAAATCTATTTTCGTAATTGAATTACCGCCTTACCGTGTGCCACAAGCGAAAACGTTATGGCTGAGCACATGGGAGAAAGGAAAAGGATTTGTTCGTAAAGCTGGTACATTCATTTTCGGTGGATCGGTTGTCATTTGGTTATTAAACTATGCAGGCCCATCAGGATTTGGTGTCGATATGGGAGATAGTTTCTTAGCGATGATTGGTGGATTTATCGCGCCACTATTTGCACCGCTCGGTTTTGGAACTTGGCAAGCTGGGGCATCTCTTTTAACAGGATTTTTAGCGAAAGAAGTTGTCGTTTCTACAATGGCAATTATTTATGCGGTTAAAGAAGATGTGCTAGGAAATGTAATGGGAGCACATTATACTGCTTTATCAGCGTACGCATTTATGTTCTTTGTTTTATTATATGTTCCATGCTTAGCGACAGTAGCTGTTATTAGACGCGAAACAGGATCGATGAAATGGACAATTTTCTCAGTCGCTTATCCATTAGTTGTTGCTTATGTATTAACGTTCATTATATACCAAGTTGGGTCCTTACTCGGATTCTAGAAGGAGATGTATTACGATGATGGTCAATATTATAATTGGAGCTATCATTTTTGGTTATGCAACATATACGCTAGTGAATTTTGTAAAGAGAAGTAAAAAAGGAAAATGCGCAGCATGCTCTTTAAATAAGTCATGTCAGTCGCAAACTTGTAGTCCAGATATGGAGCAAATTGCTCATAAATAGAAAAAAGCTTTGCGAATTTCGCAAAGCTTTTTTTGTGTTATTTTTTAATTTTTACAAGTTGAGAAGCTTCTACTCCGTTGTAACCAGGGAATTCTTTACTTGGGTCTTTATCGAACTTTAATACGCCTACAGATTTTTCATCACCTTTTACATTGCTGTAAGTTGCGTCATCAACAATTGCGTACATATCTGTATATGCGCGGCCACTTCCGATAATTGTGTTACCTTCATATTTTAATTTCGCACCATCAAGTGTAGTATTTTCAACTTTCTCTTTTGCGAATAATACACCTTGTTCAGTCGTTACAGCCGGTAATTTATCAAGTGGTTTCGTGTTGTCTTTTTCATCAACTTTGCTAAGTAACTCTTTTTTTACGAGTTCTTCACCAGTTTTCTTATCCATTACAAGAACTTTTTTACCATCTAATGTTGTCATTTTCATTTTATAGAAGTCTTTTTCTTTCACTTCTTTTTTATTTTTATCTGTAATTTGCTGAACTTGTTCTTCTGATCCGTACAGTACAAAGCCGTTCGCTTTTTCTCCTAATAAAGAACAACCTGATAATGCTCCGAATGAAATTGCTGCTGCTAATCCGATTCCTACTAATTTTTTCATGATGATTTCTCCTCTTTGTATGTTTTATAGTAAATATACTTTTTGTATTAGTCCTTAAATGATGAGAAGCATGTTTGTTATTTCGTTGCTTCTGGTATTAGTGTATAAGAAATATGGAGATGCAACTATCGAGTTAGCTTACAGTAACATTACAATTATGTAATTGATTGAAAGTACGTAAAAATAAGTTAATTTTTGTGGGAAGAAATAATAAGAATATAGTAGGAATACAATATTCTATCTAGAATGTCATATTATATTGTATGTATTTTGGAAATAACATGTAAGGACATCTTAGTTTTGTTATAATGAACACATAGGTTATAAAAATGAATATTCTTACTGTAAAGGGAGCTTTTTAAATTTCCAAGTAGTGAATTTGAAATATGAGGTATATCATAGGAGGAATTTGGATGTCTGTATTTAAACGATTAAGAGATTTAACAATGTCGAATGTGTATTCATTAATTGAAAAAGCTGAAGATCCAGTTAAGATGACGGATCAATATTTACGCGATATGCAAGCGGATGTACAAGAAGCTGAGAAAAGTGTAGCAGCTCAAATCGCACTTGAGAAGAAATTTAAAATATTATTTGAAGAGCAAGAAGCACTTGTGAAAAAACGTGAAGAGCAAGCTCATATGGCTGTTCAAGCAAGCAATCTTGATCTTGCGCGTCGTGCTCTTGAAGAAAAACAAAATGCAGAGCAAAAGATGAATGAATATAAAGCGAGCTATGAGCAAAATAAAGCTGCTGCTGATAATCTTCGTGCGAAGCTAGAAGAAATGCGTAAACAATTAACAGAGCTGAAAAACAAACGTGAAACACTTGTAGCACGTGTAAATGCAGCGAAAGCACAAAAGAATATTAATCAGGCGATGTCTGGATTTGACTCAAATACAGCAAAAGCTGGTTTAAGCCGTATGGAAGAGAAAGCTCTTCAATTAGAGGCTGAAGCAGAAGCAAGCGGTGAAATTTACAAGAAAGAAAAGTCATTAGACGATGAATTCGCAAGCTTAAACAAAAATTCTGCTGTTGACGATGAATTAGCTCGTATTATGAAGCAGTACGAGAAATAATATAGAATAGACAAAGAAGCCGACATGTCTGAAGAGAATTCATGTCGGTTTTCTATTACCTTTTAGAGGAGGTTTTGCAATGACGTGGACGAATGTTTTAGCCATGCTTGTATGGACTGGAGCGAGTGCGGTACTTTTATTTGCAATTATGTGGGTTGATTCGATTTTTACAAAATACAATGATTTAAAAGAAATAAAAAATGGGAACACAGCTGTGACAACACGTTTCGTTATGAAGCTATTCGCTCAAGGATACATCTTGTCACAATCAATAACGAAAGCGAATGATTTATGGCAAGCACTTCTTGCCTCAGCAGTTTCTTTCGTTATTTTATTAGTTGTAGAAATGTTTATTGAATTTGTTTTAAGAAAAATGGCAGGTCTTGATTTAGAAGAAGGAACGAAAGAAGGCAGCGTAGCACATGCGATGTTAGCTGGTTCATTACATATCGTTGGTGCATTTATTTTAGGTGCTTGTTTATAAAGAGAGAAGGAGGGGGAGATTGTGAGCTTATTTAAACGTATTAAAAATATAATGAAAAGCCCAGAGCCGCCGAAGCCAGAAAAGAGTCTTTTAACGTTGGCTCCTGGCGATATGATTGAAGTTTCGTTAGTAATGTACGAATTAACTGGGAAAACAAGCATGCATTCTCGTAAGGAGATTGTTTTAACGCTGCAGGATGGGAAAGACATTCGCTATTTAAAAATTGAAGATCGTGAAAATACGTATTACAAATTGTATACACCGATTGATGGTCGCTTAGATTCAATCGATGAAATTCCGACGACGATTGAAATGGATGATATAGAGTATCATATGGAAGAACAATATAATGGACGTGTTGTTGTTATGGGGAAAACACCATTCGCTGCTTCAGAAGAACAGTACGTATGGGAATTCCAGTCTGACAACCGCAAATTATTACGTGTTGAATGGCAAAATGGTCGCACAATGATGTATGAGGGAGAAGCAATTATTCCTGCTGATGTACAAATCATAAGAGCAACATAAGGGGGGCGTAATCATGTCAAACCGATTGTTTACCATGATTAAATCGTTCGTGATCCCTATACTTGCTATCGTTACATTACTTGTTATTGCCGGCTATGCTTTATCGGGCTGTCAAAGTGGTCAGGCGAAGTCAATTCAGGACCGTTATCCGCTAGAGTCTGTCGCAAAGGATGGTAAACAAGAATCTTACGTGTATAGGGCTGCCAATCGGTCAGTTCCTGAAGTTGCAAAGGAACTTATAGCCGAAAGGAAACCGAAGCAAGCATCTAAAGAAGACGAAAATCAAATGTTCCTCGTTTATTCCGATAAAATGTATAGTTTACAAAAGGATAAAGAGAAACCATCTGATACGTTAATTGAAATAAGTAATGAAGAATTTGTCCGTCAAAATTACCAACCATCCTTCTTACAAGGATATATTATGGGGAGTATATTAAACGATATATTCGGTTCTAGAAAATCATCATACGGTGATTATCGCGGATATAATGACAGACAAAATCATAAACCGGTTATCCCGGAAAGACCACCTACGAAAGAAGAAAAGAAAACCCCGCCTCCAATTACGAAGGAAGGGAAAGGATCTATCATTAAGCGAGGAGATAATGTAGATCCGAAATCATCTGTAGGTGATAAAGGAAGTATTACGGAAAAAGGAAGTAATACGACACCTCCGCCTTCTACCGGAAGCAAAGGGAAAATCACGAAAAATCCAGGTGGTTCGAGTGGATCTGATGTGAAGCCGAAATCATCTATTAAAACGCCGCCAAAGAATACATCGCCCCCGAAAACGAGGGTCGGTGGTTCAGGAAAGATTACGAAGAGAAGATAGTATAGAGACCGAAAAGTGGAATTTGCTTTTCGGTCTTTTTTTATTATGGAAATTAATTCCTTGTAGCTGGTACAATTAAGTTATAAGGAGGAGATTATTATGACTATATATAAAAGGTTTAGTTTGATTATGTTCCTCGTATTATCCCTCAGTTTGTTTATTAGTACAACGATGAAATTTCACTTTGTAGTAGGTATTCTATGTATATTATGTACATGTACTCTCTTTCTATATATTCCGCTTCGTTTTCAACAGGAAGTACCTGTCTTTCAAAAATACGTAGCATGGATTAAAAGTGGGGGGAGTAAAAGTATATCAGCGATTATTAGAATATATCGACCGCAACCCAAAATATATCAGCGATTATTAGAATATATCGATCGCAACTCAAAATATATCAGCGATTATTAGAATATATCGACCACAACTCAAAATATATCAGCGATTATTGAAATATATCGACTTACCGACAAAAACTGACAACGATAGCAACTTAATAATAAAAAGAGGCAGTCCCGAAATTTGGGGACTGCCTCTTTTTTGTATAACGATTAATGAATATCACGTTTCTTGAAATTACCACCTTTTACTTCTGCTACGTCATAAACTGTAATAAAGGCATTGGGATCAATTTCATTAATAAGGTCTTTCATTTTACTTTCTTCTAAACGGTTAATTACACAAGAAATTTCTTTAAATTGCTCTCTTGAGTAACCACCATAAACTTCATTGTATGTTGCGCTTCGGCCTAAACGATCGCGAATTGTTTCTACCATTAATTCAGGCTCTTTTGTGATAATTTTAAATGTTTTCGAACCACTTAAACCAACTTCAACGATATGAATCACTTTCGAAGCGATAAAGTAAGCAATTGCCGAAAGAATAGCTCCTTGAAGACCGAATACTGTTGATACGAAAATAAACACGAACATGTTTAAGAATAAAATAAGGTCACTCGTTCCAAAAGGTAACTTGCGAGAAAGTAATACAGCTAGCATATCGATTCCATCTAATGCTCCGCCGTTACGTAATGCTAGTCCCATACCGAAACCGATAATAATACCACCAACAACTGTAACAAGTAGTGTATCGCCTTCAATAATAGTTGGTATTCCGTGCATGACAACGGTACCTATTGCTAATGAAGCAATCCCGATGATGGAATAAATTGCAAAGCTTTTACCAATTTGTTTATATCCTAACCAAACGAAAGGAATGTTAATAACTGCGATTAGAGCTCCTAATGGCAATCCAAATAATCTTGAACTAACGATACTTAAACCAGTCACACCACCGTCTGATACGTTATTTGGAATTAATACTGCTTCTAATCCGTACGCTGTGATAAATGCCCCAATAATAATCATCAAAGCTTTTGAAGCGATTTTTAGCTTATTGGGCTTGTTTTTGATAGTTTTCTCCATATAATTTCCTCGTTTCAAACTAGTTTCTTGTTTGTTACATCATTCACACCTAAATTTCATTTTAACATTTAATTTGAAAAAATTCTCCTTTAATGGATGTATGCAGGGAATATTATCGCCATATTATCTTTAAAATATTTTTGAAATGAGTATAAGAAATCCCGTCCTTTCAAAGGATGGGATGCTATTCAGAAAATATAAAACTAAGTACTGACACGAATAAAGCAAATCCTAAAATAGCTCCGCAAAACTTCATATGACGTTTACGTCCCATTACGACAATCGCAACGTATTCACGAATCATTGCATTAGGCCAGTAATAAAATGCTGTTTTTGATCCAATTCCTTGGCTATTCAGGCCAGCTTGCCTTGCATATATACCAGCGCGGAAAAGGTGGAAATTATTCGTTGTAAAAATACTTCTATACTTACCTTCAGGTTTTAAAGAATCCATAATTTCTTTAGAGAACGACATATTTTGATATGTGTTTACAGAGCGATTTTCTTGCACTGTATGTTCAAGAGGAATTCCTTTTTCAACCGCATAATTTTGCATCGCTTCTGCTTCAGGAAGCCCTTCATCTGGGCCTTGTCCACCAGAGAAAATAATTGTTGGTGGTGTATTCACAGCTGCTTGTTTCCAATAAAAGTCGATAGCTTTATTAATGCGGCTTGCAAGTAAAGGTGGTACTTTATCATTAATTAAGCCACTACCGAGAACGATGATGAAATCTTGATTACGTCTTGGTCTGTTGAATTGGTATAGAAAATAAGCACTTAAAAAGTTAGATAAGTGTATAAAGAAATATACGCTTATAAGAGAAATACCTGCAAAAATAGGCTCTAAATGTGATGAGACCAAACTTGCTGGATTTATAATAGGGAGTAACATAAAGAATAACATCCCTAAAGCAGCAAGGAGCGTTAAACAGTTAGTGAACCGTCTTCCTTCTCGCTTCATTAAAATTCTTGCATTAAGAAATAATCCAAACATTAAAGCGATAATACCGAAAGGAAGCATAATGAGGAGTGCTAAAAAGGGTAAAAATATAATGTAACGCAAGACAGCACTATCTGAGTTCAAAGATACGATCACGCAAAAAAGAAGGAAAAAACAGATAAAGGCATTAAATAAAAAGCCGTTTATTATTTTTCGCGGATCTTTTAAATACGAGATAAGAAAAATAATAAACAATATAAGAGGAATAATTCCAAAATACAGCATAAATATAGTACACCTCGACTTATATAAGAATTTGACATATCTTTTATATTACATGATTTCATAAGTGAAAATGAAAGAAAAAGGATTTTGAATTTTCTCAATAAATTACATAGATACATATGTTAAAATGTATGTAAGGCGATATATTAAAAGTAAAGTGGTTGAAGAGGCACTCGATAGAGTGTCTTTTCTTTTTTGTATGTAATTATGCATATTATATTTATTTTCAAGTGGAGAGGATTAAAATATAAGTGGCAGGCAGACTATATAAAGCAGAATTTCTTACAAACATTTCCCTCTACTTTTTGTATCTAACAATCGTATAACAATAAATAATTCTGTTTTATAATGTCTGTTTATGAAAGGTGTCTTCTTTGAAGGCACCTTTTTGTTGTTTAGTATAGTTTGTTTTTACTGTTTGCATAGTGGAAACTATCTATACTAAACATTAGCAATCTTCCGTATAAATATTATCAATTTACTATATATTCCAGTGGTGTTAAGTTAAATATGAAAGGCTTTCTTTTTCAAAATATTACCCCTAATAAATTTTTGAAAAAGTCAACTGTCTCTAAACTTGTCATTCGTGCTTAGCAAAAAAAGAATCCTGCTGGATTCTTTTTTTGTTCGACATAATATGACAAATTACATTTTTATAATTTGTTATATTGTTAAATAGTTATTGTGGAAAAGAGAAGGGGACTTAAGTATGGGATTTAAAAAATTACTTTTAACAGGTGCAATTGTTGTAACTACAGCATTTACTTCAATTGGGACGGCGCAGGCAAGTATAGAGTTTAAAGATGTTCCAAACAATCATTGGGCTTATAAGGCAATTATGGACTTAGCAAATAAAAACATTGTTGCTGGATATGGAAATGGGATTTTTGGATTTGGTGATGATGTAACTCGTGAGCAAGTTGCAGCCCTTATGTTCCGTCAATTAAAGCCAGCAGTAAAAGAACAGTATAATAATCCGTATAAAGATGTTACTGATCGTTCTACTCAGTTTAAAAAAGAGATTCTTGCTTTAACAGAGATGGGTGTATTTGCCGGAGATGGCACAGGGAACTTTAGACCGAAAGATTCGTTAACTCGCGATGAAATGGCACAAATTTTAACAAAAGGGTTCCAATTGCAAATAAGAGGGGATCATAATTTCCCGGATGTAGATAGAAATGGATGGGCGAATCCTGCGATTACTGCAGTTAAATCAAATTATATTACAGCTGGAACTGGTGATGGTAAATTCGCACCTAGAATGCATGTAAGCCGTGAGCAATACGTTCAGTTCTTATATAACGCGACATTACCGCTTGAAGAAAGACCAGGAGCAAATCAAGAACCAAAGCGCTTTGCTAATTGTAAAGAAGCAAATGATGCTGGGGTTTACGATATTACAAGAGATAGTCCGTATTACGGTAAGCATTTAGATCGTGATGGTGATGGAATTGCTTGTGAGAAAAATAAGAGCGGTAAATAAGAAAAAGCACTCAGCCTGAGTGCTTTTTCTTATTTACACATGCTATTTTTTTAGGCGATTCTCATAGAATGGGAGTAACGGAATGAAAGTAGGTGACAAAATGCCAGCTATTGTTGAAGGTGTTATTATTGAGAACTGTAACGGGACAATTAACTTAGGTGATAAATATAACGTACATCCGATTGAAAAAACGAAAGCTTATAACGGATCGGGATCTTCAAATACCGGATTAAATGTGAGAACATTCAGTGGTATTAGTACGGCAGATGTAAGGGATAACGATGTGTATGACCAAGTAATTCAATCTACGTTATAATTTTTATATGTAAAATTGCATAAAGTGATGTATTTGCCTTGTGATACAATGGAGTTGTTAGTGATACTTCTTTATCATAGTTGTTAGATTAGAAATGTAGCATCGTATCAAAAATCATACGTAAAATAAAAAATACACTTCAAACGAAGTGTATTTTTTTATTTTAGTGATACCCTTTAGCAGAGTCTTTATGAATTTTATCTTTAAATATGCTGTAGCTCCAAAGTTGATATCCAATAACGATTGGTACCATGACCATTGCAACGAAGAACATAATTTTCAAGTTTAATTCACTACCTGCTGCGTTGTATAACGTTGTGCTGTATGCGTCGTTAATACGTGATGGTAACATTCTTGGGAACATACCTGCAAAGCCAGTTGTCATAAACATTGCGATTGTTAAGCAAACGAATGTGAATGCAAGGCCGATTTTATGTTTGTACACCATAATAAGTGCGAGTACACTCATTAACATTGCAAGTACTGGAAGAATAAATAGTACAGGATATTCCGTAAAGTTTTGGAATAAGTTTGTGCGATTTGCAGTTGCTACATAGAAGATAGCTAAAATGATAGCAGCTGCCATTGAAAACGGTCTTGCGATTTTATAAGCACGATCAGATACTTCACCAGTCGTTTTAATCATAACCCAAAGAGCACCAGATACGACGAATATAGCGGTGAAGAAAAGACCACCTAAAATACCGTAATGGTTTAGTAAGCTAAGTAAGTTTCCTTCATAACCGTTTTTTCCGATTTCTAGTCCGTAATATAGATTAGCGAATGTAACACCGAATAAGAAGGCGATTAAGAAACTACCAATTGTAAATGCCCATTTACAAGTTTTTTGCCAAATTGGTGAATCGTCTTTGTGCATAAATTCAAGTCCAGCAGCACGAGCAAATAGTGCAAGTAATACTAAAAATAGTGGTGTATATAGGTAACTAAACATATTTGCATATGTGATTGGGAAGGCAGCAAATGTTGCACCACCAGCTGTAATTAACCATACTTCATTACCACCCCAGAATGGGCCGATAGCTTCTTGTAATTGATTTCGTTCTTGTCGGTCTTTCGCAACGAATGGGAAGATCATTCCGTTACCGAGTGCGTAGCCATCAAGAATGAAGTAAACTGTCCAAATTACGCCCCATAAACCGAACCAGATGATTGCAAGCATATCATGAGACATGAGCTGTACCTCCTTCAGTAGTAGGCTCTTCTAATGCAGCTGGTCCTTTTTTTGCGAACTTCAGCATTAAGTATACGTCTGCAATTAAAAGTAAAGTGTAGAACAATATTAAACTAATTAATGAGAACCAAATTTGTGGAACTGATATAGGTGATACAGATTCTGCTGTACGCATTAGTTTATAAACTGTCCACGGTTGACGACCTACTTCAGCGACAATCCAACCAGCGTTAATTGCAATGTATGGGAGTAAGACAGACCACATTGTAATTTTTAAATAACGTTTTGAGTTTTCTAGTTTTCCTTTACGGTTTAAATAGAAACCGTACCAAGTTAATGCCATAAAGAACATGCCAAGTGCAACCATTAAGCGGAAGCTATAGTACACGAGGTTAACGTTTGGACGATCTTCTTTCGGAATATCTTTTAGACCAACAATTTCTCCATCAAATGAGTTTGTATAGAAGAAACTTCCGAGTTTTGGAATTGTAAGTAATTCAAAGTTCTTTTCATTTTTCACATCAGGAATTTGAATGATTGAGAAACCTTGTCCTTTTCCAGTTTCCCAAACTGCTTCCATCGCAGCTCCTTTAGCTGGTTGATACTTAGCTGCTGATACACCGGATTGATGTCCCATAAAAGGTGTAACAGTTGCGGCGAATAAGCCTAACATTAAACCAAACTTAAATGATTTTTTGAAGAAAGCGACTTCATTTTTACGTAATAAGTGATAGGCACTAATTGCCATAACGAAGAAAGCACCGACAATATAACAACCAATTACAGTATGGAAGAACATATTCCATGCATATGGATTTGTAACAAGAGCCCAGAAATCATTTAATTCAGCGCGGCCGTTACGTACTACGTAGCCAACAGGATTTTGCATAAAACCGTTTGCTGTAATAATCCAAAGTGCGGAAATATTTGTTCCAAGTGCAACCATCCACATACAGAAAGCACGGAACTTTGGTGAGATTTTGTCTTTCCCGAATAACCATATTCCCATGAAAGTAGATTCTAAGAAGAAGGCAACGAGTGCTTCGATTGCGAGAGGTGATCCGAAAATATCTCCCATATATTTGGAGTACTCAGACCAGTTTGTGCCAAATTGGAACTCCATCGTAATCCCGGTTATAATCCCCATTACGAAGTTAATTGTAAATAATTTACCCCAGAAATTTGCCATTTTGCGGTATGTTGGATTCAATGTGCGGGCGTATTGAGTTTCCATACATGCCACTAAAATAACAAGTCCGATTGTCAAAGGTACAAATAAAAAGTGATAAAAAATAGTAATTGCAAATTGAAAACGACTCAGTAACAGAACGTCGGACATAATAAATATTCACTCCTTTTTACATTATCTACAGTTAGTTTATAGTGAGAATAGGGGTAAAGTATGTGTGACTTGTTACAAAGCTGTGTGTATATTTTGAAAGAATTATGTCGGTTATCTGAAAATATATTGCTTTTATAATAAAACAATATCCTTTTTGAGTTTTTCATATTTTGGTACACTATATATGTAATGTAAATGAGAGAAAAGAGGGTTCTTTACTATGAAGTCATTAGAAGAGATTTTACAATACAATGAAAAATTCGTTGAAGAGAAAAAATACGAAGAGTATGAAACAGGAAAATTCCCAAATAAAAAAATGGTAATTATCTCTTGTATGGATACTCGTCTTGTTGAATTATTACCGAAAGCGATGAATATGCGTAACGGTGATGTGAAAATTATTAAAGTAGCAGGCGCTGTTATTTCACATCCATTCGGAAGTATTATGCGTAGTATTTTAGTTGCTGTATACGAACTTGGTGCCGATGAAGTATGTGTAGTTGGTCACCATGATTGTGGTATGGCAAAAATTCAAGCAAGCAGTACAATTGAAAAAATGAAAGAGCGCGGCGTAACAGAAGAGAAGTTAGATACACTTCGTTATTCTGGAATCGATTTAGAAAGATTCCTACAAGGGTTCTCTAGTGTAGAAGAAAGTGTAGAACATAGTGTGTCAATACTTCGCAACCATCCATTACTTCCGGGAGAAGTACCTGTTCATGGTCTTGTTATAGATCCTGACACAGGAAAATTGGATTTAGTTGTGAATGGTTACGACAATTAAGAATTTACTTTGTCATCCTTTTTATCTGGGACAGGATCAAATCCTCCTGGATGGAAAGGGTGGCATTTTAATATACGCTTACATGTAAGCCAAAATCCTTTGAATGCACCATATTTTTGAAACGCTTCTAATCCATAATGAGAACAAGTCGGATGAAAGCGACATGTTGGTGGTGTCATCGGAGAAATGAATTTTTGATAAAAGCGTATAATACCGATAAAAATCTGTTTCATAATGGTCTCCTTTTCAGCATAGTCTTAAAGTATTATAGCACGACCGTACATAATTCTTTACTAATGTCGATTTCCGTTATATCATATTGGATATAACGGAATTAAATTAAAAGCGGGAGAGATGTTATATGCCATCAGTAGAAAGCTTTGAATTAGATCATACGATTGTAAAAGCGCCTTATGTAAGACATTGCGGAGTCCATAATGTAGGTAGTGACGGTATTGTAAATAAATTTGATATTCGTTTTTGCCAACCAAATAAACAAGCAATGAAACCAGATGTTATTCATACGTTAGAGCATTTATTAGCATTTAATTTACGTAAATATATTGATCGTTATCCGCATTTTGATATTATCGATATTTCACCGATGGGTTGTCAAACAGGGTATTATCTTGTAGTAAGCGGGACACCGACAGTTCGTGAAATCATTGATTTATTAGAACTAACATTAAAAGATGCGGTTCAAATTACAGAAATTCCAGCTGCAAATGAAACACAATGTGGCCAAGCGAAGCTTCACGACTTAGAAGGAGCACAGCGCTTAATGAACTTCTGGTTAAGCCAAGATAAAGACGAACTTGAGAAAGTGTTTGGATAAGAAGGAAAAACTGCCTGTGAAAGGGCAGTTTTTTATTGTGTTAAGAGCGACCATGCTCTTCTTTTTTATGCAAGCATACTAGACACCCCAACATATAAAACAAAGGCAGAACCGAGAAAATAAACAAATGCTTTTGCTTTATCCTTTTTCTTCATTTCATCAATTCCAAAAAGGATAAACATAATACTTAAAAGGATAAATACGAATGGTAAAAGCACAGAGAAGTTTGCAAAGAGGCTAAATATAGCGAGGATGAGGGCAATCGTTGCTAGTATAATTCGAATGTTCTTTAACATATAATCCTCCTTTAGAAGAACAGTATAAATGGACTAGCAAAAACAATCGTAAAAAGACTTAAACCGATGCTAATAGCTCCAATTTGCTTTTGCTGTTTTTGAATGGTCTTTATTCCTACTAAAATGCCATATAAGCTAAAGAGAAAAAAATGATAGGTGAAAAGATTTGAAAGTTCATTGTAAATAAGCTGTATAAACATAGAATTAAAGTAATAAAAACGATGATTAGTTGTAAGTGTCTTATGTGTATTTTAGCGCTTCTTAAGTAGAAAGAGATAGTTACCGAGAGAAAATAATGATAATAGCAACGATTAAAGTGAATACGCCAGAAAAGAAGGAGAGTGTACTGTTTACTTTCTTTTGTTTCTGTTTTTCTTCTGCGCTCATGATGAAGGTCATAATGGATAAGGCGATGAGCATATAAGGCATTGTAGCAAGCGGATTTGTAAACATTCCAGATAGAGCAAGTGCGATGACGATAAGAGCGGATATAATTCGAAATGTTTTTAGCATACAAATCTCCCCTTTTTTTCAAAATTAGCATCTATTTTATTGAATACTTGTAAATGCTAAATTGATCAAAATTTCATTCTATGCGTAGCGAAAGTAGTTCGATATTAAAAAGAAGAATATAAAACTAGCAACGAAAAAAACGGAATGCTCATTGATTTTCGTCCAGATTTCAATTCATTCAGTCCTAGAATAATAAAGGAACAACTAAGGATAAAATGTACGTATGGGAGAAGTGTGAAATTATCGGTAATAAGGGAATAAGTACAAAGTAAGATTGTGAGAAGTGTGAGAAGCCCTAAAACAATCCGTAATCCAGTTAGCATCGTATACCTCCTTTAAAGAGACTATTTATCGAAATATTTCTGAGAAGCCAAGAAATAAAGCACCAGCTCCTGCTAACAGAGCAAGTATACTACCACCTTTTTGCTGTTTTAAGATTTCCTCTATACTAATAATGAAAGCCATAATCCCTAAAAAGATGAACATATAAGGCATAATTTCTCTATTACTAGTAAATAAACTATAGATTGCTATACATAAAGCAATAAGTGAAAAAGTAATTCGCAATCCTTTTAACATAAAGGAACCTCCTTCTATTTTATATAGCTAATGATGAGAACAATCCAACTGAAAGCTCCAGCAGCAATACAAATAAATCCTGTTCCTGAATCTTTTTTCTTTATTTGTTCAATTGCGATGAGAAACATTAAAGCGCCTAATAGAAATTGTGAAAGTGGTAGAAAGTTATTTTGACCTGTATAGAGCCCAATTGCCGACATAATTATCACAGTGAGTGCGATTGCGATGCGAAGTATTCGAAGCATACTATGAGTCCCCCTTATTATTTTTCGAGTAAGGGTTATCTTCGGGCTTATCAACAGAATGTTTATATGCATAGCCTTTATTAATCGTCATGACGGAGAGTACGAGGATGACTAGGACGATTATAATACCGATAATTAATATTTTGAACATGGAAATCCCTCCTTTTCTTTATTTTACATAATTTTGTAATTGATGAAAACAATAGAAATTAAAAGGATGAAAGAAGGGTGTTACATGGAGCAGAAAAAAACATATTATATATCAATAGCAAATGGTCAAATTTCACAAGTGAAGACGGCGGATACGTATAATTTTGAGATTTCCGCAAGTGATGAGGAAATTACGGAGTTAAGAGAGTACTTTGATCAAGCATATGTAGAGGATTTAGGTTCATTTGTACGTTCTCACGTTCCATTTGTTGAGTATCATCACGATTCAAATAATGACCGATATGATGAACAATTACAAAAAGCATATAAAATGATTTATGATTTAGGAAATCATGAGACGAAAGAATTAGTCGCGCAAATGGGAATAATCAATGGATTGTAATTGGATAATATTATGCAGAAAAGCGAGAATATGCTACAATTTGTGGTAGGAAAAACTTGTAACCATCAATAGGGGAGTAATGGCATGTACAAATTTAAAGATTATTACCACAACACTGTACAATTATCGTTTGAACGTTATCCATTTTCTCCTGAGCCAAAGCATGTTTGGGTTGTATGCCGGTACGGGGATCAATGGTTATTAACGCATCATTTACGTCGCGGTCTTGAATTTCCAGGTGGTAAAGTAGAACTAGGGGAAACACCGGAAGAAGCGGCAGTTCGAGAGGTTCATGAAGAAACCGGCGGCATAGTTTCTGATTTAACTTACTTAGGACAATATAAAGTATCTGGAAAAGACAAAATAATCATTAAAAACATTTATTTTGCAACAATTAGTGCGGTAGAAGAACATACGCATTACGAAGAAACGAAAGGCTCTGTTTTATTAACAGACATTCCTGACAACATTAAAACTGATAGAAAATTTAGCTTTATTATGCGCGACGATGTATTAGCGCGTACGATGAAACATATAGAAGAAATCGGCTGTTTTACGAAGTAAAATGGCTGGTTTCTTTTTTTGTTCAAGAATGTAAATATATCTTTACATAATTTTGGGTATATTATACAATTTTGTAAAGATATATTTACATTTTAGGAGGGGGAAAATGGATAAAAGAAAAGAAACGACTGTTACTGTTTCGATGGTTAAATTAAATATCTATTCATTTTTTATAATATTCGCTCTGGCGATTGGAATTAGTTATTTACATGCGCTTTTTTCAGGTAAGTTTCAATTTGAAATTACATTGCCGATTATGTTTCTTTTAATTATTGGAATGATTGTTCTCGTTTGTATACATGAAGCGATACATTTAATAGGATTTCGTTATATCGGAGGTGTTCCGTGGAGCGAACTAAAATGGGGTGTCAATTGGAAATTAGGTGTAGCATACGCTCATTCTAAAAAGGAAATTACAGTAAAGCAAATGAAGAAAGTGCTAATGCTGCCGTTTTTACCAACTGGAATTTTGCCAATTGCAATTGGATTAGCTATGAATGTTCAAGCGCTCTCATTTTTAGGGGTTCTACTAACAGCAAGTTGTATTGGTGACATTGCTCTATATCAAAAAGTTTCAAAGTTTCCAGATGATGCGCAAGTTAAAGATCATCCGAGTAAACCGCAGTTTACAGTTTATGAATAATAAAGGAAGAGGAGGCGTTTTTGAATAACGGCCTCCTCTTTTTGGCGGTAAATCGCTCATATAATTTATTTACTATCATCTTGTTTTTATCTCTACCTCTAAAAACGAAAGAACATCTAATAAATCATCTGTCACACGTGAATGCTCAAAGTCACCCCAAAATAAATCTCTCTTCCAAACGCCAAGAATTCCTACTTGTTCAGAACCGAGCACATCGTTTTCTGGATGATCTCCAACGTAAAGGCATTCTTCGGCTTTTACATTTAGCTTTTGCAAAGCTCGTTCGAAAATTTCAGGATGTGGTTTCTTAATTCCTTCTGCTTCTGAAATGAGAATTGTATTTGTATACGTATGTATGTTTAAGGCACGAAGGTTGTTCATTTGAAAATCAGTAAAACCGTTTGTAATAATGCCAATTTTAATATTTTGTTGTATTAAACGCTGAAGTAATTTATGCATGTTTGGGAAAGGGATACAATGATATTGAAAATTTGTAATGTAGTCGTGCAGCAGTTGCTCTGGTGTTAAAGTGGTGATGTTATATTCGTCAATGAGAGTAGCATATACTTTATCCTTCCACGTGTAGCCATTGTTGTCGAGTTCAAGAAAACGAGAACAATACTCGGATTGTTCAATGTTCATAAAATGAAGGGAAAAGCGATTGTATTGGTCATGGATAAATCGCTCTAAAGATTGTCGTCGATCTAATAGTGTCCCATCTAAATCGAATAGCACAGCATGAATCATATGTAACCTCCTCAAAGCCTTTATAAATAATTATCGCATATTCGTCAGAAAATGATTATCATATTTTTGTAGGCTGTAACGACGGAGGTTTAAATGAAAAAATTGTATGGAAAGATAACATGTTTTATAATTTCAATTGGTTTAGTCGCCGGATGTGATATGGCGGAGCAAACTTTGAAAAGAGAGAAAAAAGATGTCTGTGAAGCGATAGAAGAATGCACAGAAATAGGTGATAAGACGCTTCAAAAAGTATATAAAAAGATAGACGGACTTTCGGAACTTGAAGTACCAGAGGAGAATGTAACAGAACATCATACAAGTAAGGATATGAAAGAAGTAGAAATGAAAAAAGAGGATGATGAAAATTATTTCTTTTTAGCTTCTTATTATATTGATGGAGACGCAATTGTAGATCCTTATTTCGATAAACTAGATCGGAAACGATTGAATAAGGCTTTCGCTGAAGATAAAGAAGCGAAAGAAGAGGTGCTGGAACAACGTCAAGATAGAGGGTATCATGGGTCGTTATGGGAGATGTACAGTACTCTTATTCCAGCTAAGTATCGCACTGACATAAAAGAATTTGACATGGTAACAGATGGCTATGATGGAATTGTCGCTCATGTTATGCCGAGTGTGGAATATCCGAAAGAATGGGTTCTTAGTTTAGATACGCTTGATTCTGCAGTAAATATCGATGAAGTGATGAAAACATTAATTCATGAGACAGCTCACGTATTGACGCTGGGGCATAAACAAATACCAGTAAATGAAAAGTACTTAAAGGCTTTTGAAGAAGATAAAGATATTTCATCATACCAAAATAAATGTAAATCTCTTTTCTTACAAGAAGGGTGTGCGAAGGAGAATTCTTATATAAATCAATTCTACAATTCGTTCTGGAGACCAATTGAGCAGGAGTGGACAGAAAAGAAAGTGGAAGAGAGTGAAGAAGCTCAAATTCAATTTTTTAAGGAGAGACAGGATGAATTTGTGTCTGAATACGGTACAACAAATGTAGCGGAAGATATCGCAGATACATTTACAGCATTCATATTACAAGATTCAAAAGAGGTGAAAGAAGGAACAGAGTTAAAATATAAAAAAATTGCCTTCTTCTATCAATTCCCAGAGCTTGTAAAAATGCGTGCAGAAGTGTTATCAGGATTATATGATGTTTCAAAAACGATAGAATAACAAAGTGGACACTAAGGCGATTGATGTGTTCGATATATTTTAGCCAAGGGAAAATGTGAAGAATTTTACTTCTTTGCGTTTTTTTTTTTTTTTTTTT
>NZ_MAOG01000029.1:0-13989 GCF_001884205.1 Bacillus sp. NH11B
TAAAATTGAAAATTCTGTCTTTTTTAAAAAAGAAGAAGGAACTGAAGCTTTAAAATAGAATTAGTATAAAAATGTCACAAATTAGACACAATTATAATGCGCATATTATAGGGGCTATAAGTTTACTCTCGAGGAGGTAATGAAGCGTATGAAAACGATTCTTGCGGTTGCTGGTCTCATTTGGGTAATGTCTCACGGTTTTCCGATTTTTGAAGGAGAGCAAATTCGTAGTGCATTAAATAAAGAGTTTAATGATTATCATATTATTGATCGAAAAGATAATGTCGTTACAGTGCGTGTGAAAGATTGTTTCCATACAGTTACGGTTGCGAATGGGAACGTTACAAATGAATCAAAAATGTGCGATAAAAGATAAAAGAAAGAAGCTGACTCTGGCGTATCGCTCTAAGTCAGCTTTTTTTTCGTTTTCCGATAAGGAGTTTTTCAAACGCCTCGACAAATACATACATAAGAGTTGCGAGGACGCAAGTGAGCAATACACTGAGCAAGACGAGTGTGAAGTTAAAGACTTGGAATCCATAGCTAATTAAATAGCCAAGTCCTTGTTTAGAAACGAGGAGTTCTCCAAAAATAACACCGACCCACGATAAGCCAACATTCACTTTTAACGTTGAAATAATTGCAGGGAAAGATGAAGGGAGAATAACGTGCGTATAGCATTGCCATTTATTTGCGCCAAATGTGTCCATGACCTTTATATAGTTGGAATCGACTTCTTGAAATGCGCTGTAAATAACGAGAATGGTAATGATGATGGAGATGATTACTCCCATTGCGATAGAAGATGAAATGTTTGGACCAAAAATAACAATGATAATTGGACCGAGTGCAACTTTTGGCATTGCATTTAGGACGACGAGATAAGGATCAAGTACACGGGCCAAAAGTGGCATCCACCAAAGGAAAGTAGCAATAATAGCTCCGAGTACAGTTCCGAGAATAAAACCTACTCCGGTTTCCAGTAATGTCGTCCATATGTGAATCCAAAGTGAACCGTCAATCCATTTCGCTAAGAAGAGATCCCAAATGCTCGAAGGAGAGCTAAAGAGTAAAGGATCAATCCACTCCTTTTTACTAGCTATTTCCCATAGTGCAAAAAAGAGGATGAGCAGTAAAAGCTGTAAAGAACGTGCTAACCATGCGTGCCTACGTTCTTTTTTTCGAAACTGTTCATGTAGTTGGTTTATATTATCCAAGTCGTTCCAACTCCTTCCATATTTCTTGGAAGAGGGATGGGAAGTCATGGTGGTGGCGTGCTTCTAACGGTGATAAGGAACGAATACTTTCTGGGACGATGAACGTTTTTGCAATTTTTCCAGGGTTCGCCTGCAGTAAATAAATACGATCACTCATCGCGATTGCTTCTTCAATATCGTGTGTCACGAGTAGAGATGTTTTTTTATAGTTACGTAATAATGTGAAGACGAGATCTTCTAGTTTTAACTTTGTTTGATAATCGAGTGCGGAAAATGGTTCATCCAGCAATAAAATTTTTGGATCGGTCGCTAACGTTCGAACGAGTGCTGCACGTTGGCGCATACCGCCGGATAGTTCGCGAGGATATTGCTGTTCTATATCATGCAAACCGACTTGTTGTAAAAGCTTTAATGTATGTTCTTTCGTATATTCGTCATAAATCTTCCGAATATGAAGTCCGAGCATAATATTTTCTTCAATTGTTTTCCACGGAAACAAGTAATCTTGCTGAAGCATATAGCCCATAGATGGGGTCTTAGTTGTAATCGGTTCACCATCTAAAAATACGATACCTTCAATTGGATCAAGTAGCCCTGCGATGATGGAGAGGAGCGTTGTTTTTCCGCAACCACTCGGACCAAGAATAGAAATAAATTCTCCTTCTTCTACTTGTAAACTCATATCTTCAAGAATAAGTTTGGCATTTTCTTTTGCAAAAAAGCAGTGAGAAACGTTCCGTATTTGTAAAAAGCTCATACACTTCGCCTCTATTTCTTAATAACGCTTTCGGCAATTTTTGTATTGACGAGCGTTTCATGTGGAACTTCTTTTTGCAATTCACCAGATTCTTTCATAATCGTTTGGAGCTGTTTCCATTCAGAAGCATCTAATAATGGATTTGTCGCATAAGAATGTTGTTTTTTGTAGCGCTCAATTACTTTCACTGAAATGTCTTTTGAAGTGTCTTTAAATAGTGGTGAAACAGCATTGGCAATCTCTTCTGGACTATGTGTATCAACCCATTGCTGCGCTTTATATAGTGCGCGCGTGAATTTTTCAGCAGCAGCTTTATCTTTCTTTAAGAAACTTTCCTTTGCCATAAACGTTGTATACGGAACAGTGCCAGATTCAGCTCCGAAAGACGCGACGATATAACCTTTTCCTTCTTTTTCAAGTATACTTGCAGTCGGTTCAAAGAGCTGTACAAATTCTCCTGTACCAGATGAAAAGGCATTTGCAATATTAGCAAACTCGATATTTTGAATTAAGTTCGTATCTTTGTGAGGATCAATGCCATTTTTCTTTAAAACATATTCCCCAACCATTTGCGGCATGCCGCCTTTACGCTGTCCTAAAAACGTAACGCCTTTTACGTCATTCCAATTAAAAGAATCTAATTTTTTACGAGAAACTAAAAATGTGCCATCTGTTTGTGTAAGTTGAGCAAAATTAATGACAGGATCTTTTGCTCCTTGTTGATGAACATAAATAGACGTTTCTGAACCAACAAGTGCAATATCGATTCCGCCAGATAAAAGAGCGGTCATCGTTTTATCTCCGCCAGCTGTTGTTTGTAAGTCAATATTTAAACCTTCCTCTTTAAAAAATCCTTTTTCAATTCCAACATATAATGGTGCGTAGAAAAGAGAGTGGGTAACTTCGCCAACGCGAATTTTTTGATCTTGTTCTTTCGTACTTTCCTTTGGGCTACTACAAGCAACGAATGTGAAAACAGCTAGTAACATGATGCAAAAAACGGTAATTAATTTTTTCACTATATGACACCTCCTAGAAGTCAATCTACAAGCATAATATGTAGGTAAGTGCCCATATGTGAGTATAGATAGCAGGAATTTTTTGGGTAATAAAGAAGTACAAATATAAGGGGTGATAAAATGGAGTATGAATACGACGATAGCGTTCATTTACATCTTGATTATTTCGGAACTGAATGTGATATGGAATCGATTGCTTATAAGAGGAAGCATGAAGACGTGTGGGATGTGTATTTTAATTTTGGAGTATACGGTCTTCAGAAAGAGGAGATAGAGACAGGCCGGTTTATGGACGAATATGCTGGTTATTATGTTTTTTCTGTACATGTTCGTGATTTGAGCTGGGAATTTGGAAGTGCACAGTTTGAGGAATGGGTCTTGAAGAACCATATCGTAGAAAGAACGCTTCAAAAATAGGGAGGAATTTCGTGGTTGAATTTCTCATCTTATTGTTTATTTGCGTAACTGGATTTTACATCATGCAAGTGCTCACTTACCGATTTGCAAAGAAAAATATTCATAAATACAAAAGATTGAAATTGGTTCATATGTGGTTAGATATGACTATGAAAAAGGGTCCGAGATTAGATTTTTTTGATTTTGTATTTATAGCAATCGTAAGTATCATATGGAAATTATGGATGCTTCCTCTTGTATAGTAAACATGCTAATCATCGTATCCTAATAAATTATGAAAAGAACCTGTCATATGACAGGTTCTTTTCTATAATAATAGTTTTCCGAAACTTGTGCCGACAAGTAAAACCGCGCTTGCAAAAATTATAGTAAAGATTATTTGTTTCTTTTTATAATTTAAAATGGTAATTGCTAAAAAAGAAAAGAGGATAAGGGTATGAGAAAACAATCCAAGTTCTAACGGCTTGTGAGAAATAATTTGAATGAAGAATGGAACATATAGTATGAAATAAATAATGAGGAACATGATTTTTGGAAACGAGATTATATGTGTATTCATATTGCCCCCCCTTTTTTTCAATTGTAGCATGTAGTGTTACATGGGAAATCCAATGTATACGACAAATTACGACAAATGGGTTCATGCATATTTGTTATTCTATTAAAGGTCATTATTTGTAATGTATATATAGGAGGATTTTTTAATGTTAAAGAAATTATTATTATTTGTACTTACGGGCTTATGTGTAGTTATTTTAACAGCTTGTAAAGATGAAGAGGACAAGCTGAAGGCAACGGAAGAACAGAAAATAGATGAAAAGAAAGTTGAAGAAGATAAGAAGGTAGAAGAGGAAAGTAAACAAGAAGAACAACAAAAGGCAGCGGAAGAAAAGCATAAGCAGGAAGAGCAGCGAAGAGTAGAAGAAGAAAAGCGTAAGCAAGAAGAACAACAAAGAGTAGAAGAAGAAAAGCGTAAGCAAGAAGAGCAGCAAAGAGTAGAAGAAGAAAAGCGTAAGCAGGAAGAGTAGCAAAGAGTAGAAGAAGAAAAGCGTAAGCAGGAAGAGCAGCAAAGAGTAGAAGAAGAAAAACGTAAGCAAGAACAGCAGAAGATTCAGCAACAACAGTCTGCACAACAAGAGAGAACGCAGAAACAAGAAAAAACAACAAAAGCAACGGGTGGGAAGCCGACAAGATCACAAATTTCGGTCGGTTCTCATGTAGTCATCCAATTAGATAAAGATTATAGTAAAACTGTGAGCGGTGTTGTGAAAGACATTTTAACAAACACGGAAACACATACGTACGGAATTAAAGTTCGATTACAAGATGGACAAATTGGCCGTGTTCAAAGTGTTGGGTAATGAAAAAGAGATTTTCTTTCTTAGGAAATCTCTTTTTTCTATTCGGTATGTACAAAAGGTAACAGATGACACTATACGGAGGGTGTACATGAGAAGACGTTGTGTACATAATATGTTATGTTTATATAAGTAATATTTTATTACGGTGCGGGGTGAAATTAATAAACAGAAAAGAGGGAATGAATTGAGGGATAATTATTCATTTCATCAGCCAAGAAGAAGTATATTAATTTCAGCGCTTTTAAGTGGTTTAGTAACCTTATATGTTGTACCCACACTTTTCTTGATTTTAAAATATTTTAGTTTAGATGCGATGAAAGATATGTTAAATCAAAAAATTGTTTTAAGCATAATGACAATTTTGATGTGGGTTGTACTACTGTATGTTGCATATTTAAATAAAGGTATAGTTAATAAATTTAAACCGATTATTCGGATTTATATTAGAACTTTTTTAGTAGCTCATGCGGTTACTCTACTTTTTATTTTTATGCAAAATAATATGGATCTCGTAAATACAATGAATTGGATTTACAGCTATAATGCACAGTTTATATTTAGCTTAATTGTAATTTATGCGATATATGTCTTGGTGTACAACGTACTTGGAAAAGTTTTTTTGAGTACTATTTTGACAAGCAGTGTATTAATTATTTTGGCTATTGTAAATCACTTTAAAATTGTTTTTAGGGGAGAGCCGCTATATCCTTCTGATTTTACACAGATTGGCCATATGCAATCTGTTATACCGATGGTGATGGAATATTTTAGTTGGAGTTATATTTTTGTCGTTATCGTAAGTATTGTAGCTTGTATTATAGCGGGGATATATATTAGAAAATATATTCAAGGTGTAAAGATTCATCCAGGAGTAAGAGCCTTCTTAGTAGTAGGATCCGTTTTTGTTTTATATGCGTATGGTAATTTTACGAATACGTTTATGAATAAATGGTTCCAAAAGTCGGGTATAGAGTTCGTTTTGTGGAATCAAAATGAAAATTATGCTTTGAATGGTTTTGTGTTAGGCTTTATAAGTAATCTAGATACGACAGTCATTGAAAAGCCGAAAGATTATTCAAAAGAAAATATGCTTCAAATAGCAAACGACATAAAGAAACAATATGGTAGCAATATAGGGGCACAGAAGCAAGAAGAGAAACCAAATATTATTTTTGTAATGAGTGAATCGTTTTGGGATCCAACGAAATTAACGAATCTTTCCTTTAGTGAAGATCCTTTACCGAATTTGCATCATTATATAGAAAATTTTCCAGGTGGACAAACAATTTCGCCAACATTTGGAGGGAATACTGCGAACGTTGAATTTGAGGCGTTAACGAGTTATTCAATGAGTTTGTTAAAACCAGGATCTATACCATATCAGCAAGTCGTTACAAATAAAATAGAAATTCCATCCATTCCTCGAACGTTGAAAAAAGAAGGGTATTACACAAGCGCTATTCATTCGTTCGGTCGCTCATTTTTTAAACGGGATGATGTATATAAAGTGTTAGGTTTTGATAATTTTAATGCACAAGATACGATGGAAAATGTAGAAGTTGATGGAGATTATATTAGCGATTTATCTATAAGTAAAGAGATAATAGCTGAATTAGAGAAGCAAAAGAAACCTACGTTTGTTCATGCAGTTACGATGCAAAATCATTTTCCATTTACAGAAGGAAGATTTGGCGAAAATCAAATCGGGATTAGTGGATTAGAAAATGAAGAATCGAGGGCTGAATTAGAGACTTATACAGAAGGTTTAAGACGTTCAGATGAAGCTCTTCAATATTTAATAGAGCAACTAGATAGTCTAGATAGACCTACATTATTGGTGTTTTTTGGAGATCATCTTCCATCACTAGGAACAAATAAATCTCTTTATAAAGAGACTGGCTATATAACAAATGAAAAAACGCCAAGTGAACGATTAGCAATGGCACAAACGCCATTATTAATGTATGCCAATTTTGATATACCAAATGACAATCTAGGTTCAGTAAGTCCAATTTATTTTTCAAATCTTGTCCTTGATTATGCTGGATTAAATAAGGTACCGTTCTATCAATTTTTATCGAAGTTATATGAAGAGGTTCCCGTACTTCGTGACGAATTGATGATAGGAAAAGACGGAGAAGTAATAAAAAATTTAACAGCGAAACAAAAAGAAATGTTAAAGCAATATGAGTTTATTCAATATGACTTACTCGCCGGAAAGCAATATAGTAAGGATATATTATTTAAATAAGCGAAAAAAAGAACTTGTATACGATACAAGTTCTTTTTTCATAGTATTTAACGGGGTAAACAGACAATCTGGGTTTAGGGAGTATTACCTGTACATTTAGTATAAATTAAAATAGAATCGTTTTATTGATTGATTTGTGAGAAGTGTGTGAATTTTTCGTTTAGTTTATAATTGGATATTTTTTTATTCAGATATATGTATGAAGAATCAGTTATAATTAAGGTGTGTGGTAATTTTAAAAAAAGAGGTGGGATATTGAATAGTTTTTGGGGCAGGAAAATAATAGAATTTCTTATTTGTACCATTATATATTCTATTTGCTATTATATATTACCGAGTGAATCGTATTACAGGAGGAGCTTCAAAGTGTCGGGTTATTAGAAAGCATATATGATTGTATCTAAAAGAAATTCTTGTCGTTCTTTGGGATTTTAATTGGAGGATGAGGTGTAGATTATGATACGGGGAAACCATACTCACTTAAGAATGAATGGGCGGGTTTAATTGTTCTATACAAAAATGAATTTTTAGTAGCACCATGGATTGTCATTGCACCACTACTATTCTTTACTGTATCTATATTCGTTTTACATATGATGATTAAAGGGATAAAGAAAGAGCCATATGAACAAAGACAGGAAAAGAAGGAAATAGATAAATCATTGTTCATTCTGGTGTCTTCTAAATCGATAGAAAAAGGTAGTTAAGAAAAAGAATTTGCAATAAGGGCAAATTCTTTTTTGTAAAGTAACTATGAATTTAAAAATTTAATAAGTTCTTTATTTAACTCATCCGCTTGATCGATAGGAGAGCCGTGCCCGCTATTTGTAAGAGGGGATATTTCAGAGTTTTTAATTCGCTCTTTTGTTAGCTCAGCGCTTTTATAAGGAATGAGTTGATCGTGAACACCGTGGAATATTTTTGTTGGGACGTTAATTTTACTTAAGTCCTTCGTTACGTCTTCGTTTGCAGCGGCTTGCAAAATTTTGATGAGAGCATATGAAGCGGACTGCATACCAAGATAAGAAAACCATTCTAACGTAGCAGCTCCTAAGTTTCTATTAAAAAATGATAAAGATACATCATTTAGAAATTTAGGCAAATTTACATACATTTGATTAATAAGGGTATCTGCTTGTTCTTTCGGTACGCCGTAAGGGGAGTGTTGGTTTTTTACGAAAGAGGGGGAGACGGCATCGATTAATGCAAGTTTAGAAATATGGCGACCGTTATATCGTGACATGTATCGAATAGAAAGAGCACCGCCGACTGAGAAACCAACTAACGTAGCATTTTCTATTTGAAGTGCTTCTAATACAATTGCGATATCATCAGCTAAACGGTCATATGTGTAACCGGTCCATGGTTTATCAGATTGCCCGTTTCCGCGAATGTCCATGGCGACACAGCGAAACCCGTGCTGTGGTAAAACATTGAATTGATATTGAAACATTTGGTGATTCAAAGGCCATCCGTGTACGAAGAAAACAGTTTTACTGTCAGGACCTGGGTTCATATCTTGCACAAAAATATGTACATCTTTTTCCACTGTAACGAACATGATATATCCTCCTCATGCATTTTAATAGGCTCTCTCCCAAAAGCGCTGTTTTGTCATTGCCTGAATAAATTCATTCGCAAATAGAGTAGGGTTTTGTTCTGTTATAACGCCAGGCTTTTTTTCGATATTTAAAGATTGAATAATAGTAGTTCCATTTTGAAAAGCGCCAATGGGCTTAAAGTGATTATATGATTCTACGACAAATGAACTTGCTTTGTTAAGAAAATGATCATCAAGGTTTCCACCAATAAGAAATAGCCCGTCATAAAGAAGTGGTGATCCTGTTAAGAAAGTATCATCCACTTCCCACTGTACATTTTGTGTTCCTTGCACTATACCTAATCGTTCAGAAATAATTACTGGCTGCAGACCGACTCGTTTGAATTGCTGAAGCATAGATTGTGCGTTTTGTCCGTCATACCCGTTTGCAACAATGACACCTACCCGTAATGTACTTGGACTAAATGTTGTATTTGCCATACTGAGTGCTGGAGATGATTTTGTGACATTGGATTCTTGAACATCTGGTACTGTTGCCCCGACCGCTTCTGCGACTAAAGTAGCCAATTCTGTACTAATATGACCAATCATACTTACGACTTGTTGGCGGACGGATTTACTTTTTACTTTTCCTAATTCAAAGGAGAAGGCTTGCATAATATGGATTTTTTCGACGTGACTCATACTATTCCAAAATAAGCGTGCTTGTGAGAAGTGGTCTTTAAAACTTGCAGATGTTTCTCTCGTTTTATGCCCAGATACAGTAGAAGGGTATGTAACAAATCCACCCTTTGTTCCGGGGACAGTGTAAGGAGAGTTATTAGCTAAGGAGTTATTATGATAAGCGACTTTCCCTTTATCAATTATATATTTAGAAGCACCATCTCTTTGGTTGTTATGAAACGGGTATACCGGACGATTAATCGGTAATTCTTGATAGTTTGTACCGACGCGCGCCAATTGTGTATCTGTATAAGAAAAGAGCCTACCTTGTAAGAGAGGATCATTTGTAAAATCAATACCACGGACAATGCTTCCAGGATGCAGCGCGACTTGTTCTGTTTCAGCAAATACGTTATCAACGTTCCGATTTAACGTCATTTTTCCGATGATTTTAACAGGGAAGTCTTCTTCCGGCCAAATTTTTGTTGCATCTAATATATCGAAATCGTATTTAAATTCATCCTCTTCTTCTAAAATTTGAATGCCAAGTTCATACTCAGGGTAGTTTCCAGCATTAATATTTTCCCATAAATCACGGCGATGATAATCTGGATCAGCACCGCCTAGTTTTTGAGCTTCATCCCAAATTAACGAGTGAACGCCAAGCTTAGGCTTCCAGTGGAATTTTACGAATCGGGACTTTCCGTGTGTATTAACTAAGCGAAATGTATGAACGCCGAATCCTTGCATCATTCGAAAACTTCTCGGAATTGAGCGATCCGACATAATCCACATCATCATCGCAGCTGATTCTTGATTATTGGCGATAAAGTCCCAAAAAGTATCATGTGCTGTTTGCCCCTGAGGAATCTCATTATGTGGCTCGGGTTTAAGAGCATGAATAAGATCCGGAAATTTAATACCATCTTGAATGAAGAAAATTGGAATGTTGTTTCCTACTAAATCGAAATTTCCTTCTTCTGTATAAAACTTAACAGCGAACCCTCGTACATCTCGGTTCGTTTCATTTGCACCTTTTGATCCAGCAACTTCGGAAAAACGAATAAAAATAGGTGTCTTTTTAGATGGGTCTTGTAAAAAATGAGCCATTGTTAAGTCTTCTAAAGATTCATATAGCTCAAAAACACCATGTGCTCCGTAACCACGGGCATGAACGACTCTTTCAGGAATTCGTTCACGGTCAAAATGAGCGAGTTTTTCTCGCATAAGGAAATCTTCTAAAAGTGTAGGGCCACGATCGCCGGCGGTTAAAGAGTTTTCATCATTTGAAATTTTGACACCCGTATTCGTTGTCATCTCTTTTCCTTCATTGTTTTTCGTAAAGGATTGTAACTGTTCTATCTTCTTATTTTCCCGACTATCCATATAAAGCACCTCCCATACTATACGTATTATTGTTCATGGTTTTTATGCTTACATATGGTCTGGAGAAGTATATTATCTATGGATTGATTTTCCTCATTTGTTCAATTTATCTTTGTTTGTCTATGAAAATCATTTATTATAATAAATGGTATTCTTTTGAAGGGGTGTTGAAGTGGAAGAGAGTTTTCTATCAGCTAAAGAAGAAAAAACAAACGCTAAGATTTTCTTATGGGTAATACATATTATTTTAATTGTATATGAGGTTACATACACGATTATGATAGAAGATACAATGCCTTTAGGAAATTGGCATAAAGTGATATGGAAGCTTGCATATATTATGGTTATATTAGGTATTAGTGTTTACTTATTGGAGAGAGGAAAAGCGTATTTAGTTAAATATACATATTTATTTGCATACATGATCGCAGAGATTTTTAATATTGGATGGTATGTTTTTCATAATACAATAGCATTTGATGAAGGGAATGTAATTGAATTTATTTTCATTTTCTTCGTACCGATATTTTTGAGTAAAAGATATTTATTTATCTTAGCGCCATTTCTCATAGGGAAATATATGATATACCTATTTGTATTTGGAGAACTTAACTTGTTTATGTCTCTTGTTATCAATATGTTGTTGCTTTTCGTGTCATTTATTATTTTAAATCGATTTTTACAATATCTTTCAGCAGTAAAGGGACGTATTGCAGAAGCAAGTCAGTCACAAAAATTGGCGGTTATCGGAAAAATGGCAGCGACAGTTGGGCATGAAATTAAAAATCCACTTGCTTCATTAAAAGGGTTTACGCAATTACAAAAAGAGAAACACGAAAAAGATGCAACATATGGACAAATGATTCTTGAAATAGAAAATATGAATAACATGATTAGTGAATTAATGGAGATTGCTACATGTAAACCTTCTATTTATGAAAAACATATTGTAAGTGATGTTTTAGTACAGGCAGTAGAAAATATGCGCGGAAAAATGGACGAGTTAAATATAAATTGCACCTTTAATGAAGAGGAAAATAGAAGTGAAATTGAATGTGATAAACGCAAATTAAAAGGAGTATTTTTGTATGTTATTAAAAATGCTTTAGAGGCAATGGAACATGGTGGAACATTAAAAATACAAGTTGAAAATAAAAAAAGAGATTACGTAATAGTAAGTATAGTAGATAGTGGCTTTGGGATAAAAAAGGATAATTTAGGAAGAGTTAAGAATGCTTTTTATACAACAAAGCAAGATAGAATTGGATTAGGTCTTACGGTAGCAGAGCGAATTATTACAGAGCATCTTGGAGAATTACATATTTCTAGTGAAGTAAAAAAGGGAACGAGAGTAGAAATACTGCTTCCGAAAAAACGTAAGAGCAATGTGACACAAGATTAAGAGGGGTTGTTAAAGGAGTTATCATATGGAAAAAGGCAATATATTTGAAAAAGAAGAGATAAAGGCGTTAAAAATATTTTCAAGCTTATTCTTCTTTATATTTTTTGCGTATGATTTTGCTGAAAAGGCTATGGTCCTTTTATCAGATGAAAATCAAAAACTAGCAGATGTTTTTGGAGAAGGATTAGGTCTATGGCTACATAGTTTGATGATTGGATTATTCCTTGTCGGATTTTATATAATAAAATGGGAAAAGCCGTATATTGTGAAGTATATTATTTTAATTGGCTATAACATATTGGATTTTATTAATAACTTCATTATTTATTACGGAAGTGATGCGGAATTTGATGGTGGGAATATAGTAGAAGGATTCTTTATTTTATTTGCACCGATATTTGTGAATAAGAGGTACTTTTGGTTAGTTGCCGGAACTATTGTTGGAAAATATGTACTTATGGGATTCGTTGTACAATCTTTTATCGTTCTTATCCCAATGGCATTATACAGCGCGTTTGTTATTATATGTTGGATTATATTCTTAAGATTCCAATCTTACGTTCGTACACTTGAAATGATGGACAAAGAAATACAAAAGGTAGAAAAATTAGCGATGGTTGGACAAATGGCAGCTGTAATTGGCGATAAGATTAGAAGACCGTTAGAAAAATTGAAAAAACTTGTGAACAAGCAAGCAAAAAAACATCCAGAAGATAAGATTTATAGTGAAATTATGAGACAGGAAATAGAGCGAATTCATACAATAGCTACAGAACTCAGTGGGTTTGAGAAGCCTAAATCGCTAGAGTCAGAAACTCATAATATTAAAGAAATTATCTCTTATGTTATCAGGGTTATGGAAAAGCCGGCTTTAGAACAAGGGATAAAGATGCATGCTATTTATAGTAAAGATATCCCTTCAATTACATGCGATGAAAAACGATTGAAACAAGTATTTTTTAATTTAATAAAAAATGCGATTGAAGCAATGTCAGTTGGTGGAACTATTACTGTGAAAGTTATAGTGAAAGATGTAATCATTGTGCAAATTATAGATGAGGGATGCGGCATTCCAAAAGATAAAATTCCGAAGCTGAATGAAGCTTTTTACACAACGAAAGAAACTGGAACAGGCTTAGGATTAGTAGTTACGGAAAATATTATTAAAGATCACCACGGTAAATTGAACTTTGAAAGTGAAGTTGGAGTTGGAACGACTGTTGAGATTATGTTGCCGATTTAATGATAGTGTAAGAGATAAATGGAAAACATCACTTAATCAAAAGTGATGTTTTTTGATTTATCTTGCGTTAAGATCCAATTGGTTCAACCAATAATCAGTAGGGAAGGGATCCCCCTACTGAGTAAAGTTTTTTCTATAGAGTACAGTTTAAATAGAGGTAATCAGAAAAATGGAGTATATAGCACTGTCAGTAATCCCAGGGCTAATATAAAGGCATAATGCATCTCCTCTGGAAACTGGATTTCCAATTGTTGTACTAGTCCAAATAACAGTGGCAGGTCCCGGTAAAGGGGTAGGATCATACACTTGAACCAGCTGTGATCCAACGTCTGAAGGAGTAATAGCAAATGTGATTGTTCCAGTGATTTTAGCCGTAGTGGTAAAAGTAATAGTAGATATAACGTGATTAGAGGTAGGGGCGGAAAGGTTTGTTGGGACATTAGTGCAGATTTGAATTGTATAAACTTCTATAGGCAAATTATTTACATTTATAGATGCAGAAAAACCAGCTATATTTCCAGATCCAGCAACTACATAAGGAATAATATTGGAATCAACTGCTGGAGCACCTGCTATACGTTGAAACCCAGTGTTAGTTCCTTGGAAAAGGATGCTTTTTGCTGAACTGCTTCCAGCGGGTCCGGTGTTCCCAGTAGGTCCAGTGCTCCCGGTAGTCCCGGTGTTCCCAGTAGGTCCAGTGCTCCCGGTAGTC
>NZ_MAOG01000030.1:0-388 GCF_001884205.1 Bacillus sp. NH11B
TAAATACAGCAGGACTTGTGGATAGTTTTCAGATTGGTAAAACAAATCTAAGTACCACAGAACGGACTAAAGTAACTGTAAACTTCAGTGAAAAAGATGGACTTAGGCTGAAGCCTGGAGACACACTAACATTAACACTGCCTCCAGAATTAAAAGGATTAGATAGAGAGTTTCCATTAAATGACTATGGCACTTGTAAAGTTACAGCAGGTACTGTGGTATGTACATTTAATGATAAAGTGGATACATATGAAGATATTCAAGGGTATTTAAACTTTTTCGTGGAAGCTACTAATGTAGGAACGGATCAAAAGAAAGAGATTGAAACTAATTTCGGTACAACTGTAGATAAGCAGTCTGTAACAATTACCGGTCCAAGTAGTGGTGG
>NZ_MAOG01000031.1:0-638 GCF_001884205.1 Bacillus sp. NH11B
ATGCCTGATCACTTCGTTTTCCGGGTTCAATTGCCACATCAGAAAATTCTCCACTCAACAAGTCATACTCTAGTTGAATTTTCACACCAGCTGTATGACTACATCCTCCGGCACCAGGATAAGTAGCTGCGAATCGATCTGGAACTTGGAAGGTTGTAGAATCAAGGATGCGAATCCGCTCAAAATAAGCAGAAAGAGAATGAGAAATCTTAGATACTCCTCCAATTTTAGCTTGTAGAAGTGTAGTAAATACAGTTCGAAAGAAGGCTACAGAAGCCGAGTTAAATCGTCGATTAAGTCCCTCCGGACTTAATAAAACTCCTGTTGAAGTTTCTAATTGACTACAAAGTTGAGTAAGAGAGGTAGTAGCGACTTGTTGATTTAACCATACACACAAAGATAAGAAATGGTGCCCGTGGCACTTACGTTTTCGTTTCATCCCGCCTGCTTTTATAGCTAATTGATTAAGTGTAGCGGGAGACATATATCGATATAACTCTTCGGCAAATAAAGATAATTCTTGTTTTTGGTTCATATTCATAAAAAGCACGTCACCCTTTCTCATTAACATAAGAGAATAGTAACGTGCTTTTAACTTCAAAAATAGTCTAAATCCTTAAGTTGATGGATGTGTGGCG
>NZ_MAOG01000032.1:0-218 GCF_001884205.1 Bacillus sp. NH11B
AAAAAATAAGACCATCACATATAGGATGGTCAAGGGAAGGGGACAATTTATGTCAATTTAATTAGGGATGGAAGTTGCTTCTAGACACTGGGGAATGTCTTATAAATTAGGGAGGAACAACTTCGATACATATACTATAAAAGGTGGATGTGACCTAGATGTGAACATGGAGTGAAAGAGAGAGGGAGTTTCAAATAAAAGATAGAGTAAACAAAAAA
>NZ_MAOG01000033.1:0-859 GCF_001884205.1 Bacillus sp. NH11B
TTTATCGTTTTCTGACAGAAGACTCCTTCCTCAAAAATGTGAAGGTGTGAAACGCCAATTTTAGGTGGGAGATGAATGTCAGTAGGCGTAAGCCTACGTTCTTTGTATACTGTAGATATACTATGAAAAAGTGAGGTGTAACCTATGTTAGTAAATAAAGCATATAAATTTCGTATCTACCCAAATAAGAAACAAGAAATATTAATTGCTAAAACGATTGGTTGCAGTCGCTTTGTATTTAACCATTTTCTTGCTCTTTGGAATGATACGTATAAAGAAGCGGGAAAAGGATTAACCTATCCTTCTTGCTCTGCCGAGCTTACGCAATTAAAAAAAAGACAAGATACGCTTTGGTTAAAAGAAGTAGATAGTACCGCTCTTCAATCCTCATTGAAAAACCTCGCAGATGCTTTTTCACGTTTTTTCAAGAAACAAAATGATATGCCACAATTCAAGTCTAAAAAGAATAAAATACAATCCTATACAACAAAATGTACGAATCATAATATCGCCATTGTAGGTCATACAATAAAGTTACCGAAGCTCGGTTTCGTTAGATTTGCCAAAAGTCGTGAAGTGTCAGGACGTATCCTAAATGCCACGATTAGACGAAATCCAAGCGGTAGACACTTTGTGTCTATTCTTACAGAAACAGAAGTGCAACCAGTAGAAAAAACAGGTTCTTCTGTTGGTATCGATGTGGGGTTAAAAGATTATGCCATTCTTTCAGATGGCATAACATACAAGAACCCTAAATTCTTCCGTACATTAGAAGAAAAGTTAGCGAAAGCACAGCGTATCCTTTCTAGAAGAACAAAAGGTTCTTCGAACTGGAATAAACAACGTGTGAAAGTTGCAC
>NZ_MAOG01000034.1:0-21675 GCF_001884205.1 Bacillus sp. NH11B
GGTTTGGCATAGCCAAAAACTTTTGATAAACTAGCTATATGAAGTTCTTTGATAACTTGATATATGAGGTTGTAGGAAGAAAATAGAGTGCGAAAACCAAGCCATTCGGTTCCTGCGTAAAATATCAACCGTACCAAAAGAGCGTCCAAGCGTTGGACATCTAGGGATGGAGCACCCCGAAGTAACGCTCAGGGAGACGAAAGGTTGCTTTCATCGTGGAACTGAGAAGCTCCCACTTCAAGCTTTGCTAAGTGGCGAGTAGTTCACATGTGATTTTATTCTGAATGCAAAAAGCAAGTGTTCCTCTTTTACACAAAAAATGGAAATCGTAGCAAAAAAGCCGACACCCCTTTAAATAAAGGGCACGATGTCGACTTTAAACTTAACGGCCAAATTCTTTATTGAAAATTTTATCCCGAGCCACCATAACTTCTGGACCTACTGTGTTTATGGAAGTTACTAAAATATGCTCCCCTCCAAGAGAGCCACCAACTCTCGATTCAAACCCAAAAGTACCGCCGGCATGCCCCCAATATGATTGCCCATCCGGTGTCTTTTCTTCATAAATTCCTAGTCCGACTTTACCAATAGGGGTATCTACTGTTGTGAGCATCTGGTCCATCATCTCTTGATTTAGAAGCTTTCCGCCCAACAGCGCACTGAAGAAAGTAGTTAAATCTTTGACAGATGAAACCATATTTCCCGCTGCATTTGCCCATGATTGATTCATTTCTGTCAAATCATACAAATGACCCGATCTGTCCATATTATATCCTGTAGCATGTTCCCCTGGTATATGAGGATTTGCTTCCATTACAAATGTCTCCTTTAGCCCAAGTGGTTCGATGAAGCGTTTTCTGATTTGTTCTGCATATGAATCTCCCGTTACTTTTTGAATAATTTGACCAGCTAGCACCGTATTGGTATTTGAATAGTCCCAGCCCTCTCCTGGTGCAAATACAGGCTGCTTGGCAAGTCCCAATCCGATTAGTTCATCAGCTGTATAGTAACGATATGGATTTTGAGGCAAGGTAATATCTCGCATATCCAAATCTGTATAGGATGCTATCCCGCTTGTATGATTCAGTAACTGACGAATCGTAATTTTGTTACCGTCATACCCATTACCCTTTACGACCCCTGGTAACCATTTTTCAACAGAATCATCAAGGTTTAACTGTTTCTCCTCAGCCAACTGTAGTATAACTGAAGCTGTGAAAGTCTTCGTGATGCTTCCGATACGAAATGAAAAGTTCGGTTCCACTGCGCGTGGTACCTCGTAACTCGCTATCCCTGTAGCATAAGACCAGTGCTTGCCGTCTTTTAATCCACCTGCTATGACACTTGGAATTTTTTTATTAGTTACTACCTGATCGATTACGTATTTGACTTCTTCTCGATGGTTCCTTCTCTTTTCTTTATCCGTAAGTCCCTTCCTAATTTCCCCTGTAAATTCTGACACTAAAATATTATTGATATGTTTTTCAGCTCCTAGTACATTGATGTTTATTGAAATGACATGTTGCCCATCTTCCGTTCCACCTGCAAAGTTAGTAAATCCGGGAATGCCACCACCATGCCCCCATACTTCGGTACCGTCCGGCAATTTTGTTGCATGTATGCCAAGCCCATACTTTCCTAATGGTGAATCAGCTGTACTAGTCATCATTTCCTTTTTCATCTCTGGTGTCAACAGCTTTCCACCTAATAATGCGCGGAAAAACGTCGTCAAGTCTTCTCCTGTCGAGATCATTTCACCGCCTGCATTAGCAAATGAAGGATTAAGCACTGTAATATCTACTAATTTATCACCCGTATTCAAGTAGCCTCGAGCATTTTTTTTCGGGATATCCATCGAGCTTCCAGGAAGGACTGTATCTTTAAGTCCGAGTGGCTCAATAATTCGTTTCTTAATCTGTTCGGCATATGTTTCCCCAGTAACCTTCTGGATAATAAGCCCCACAATAACTGTATTTGTGCTCGAGTATGCCCACCCCTTTACTGGCTCTAATTCCAAAGCGCGAGCAATTAACTGCTCAGGTGTATAATTTACATTTGGATTTTCAAGTAATTTATTCTTAAGCTCTGGAGTCAAGAAGTCCGGAATTCCGCTCGTATGATTTAATAATTGTCGGATTGTAATTTTGTTTCCATCATATCCGTTCTCCTTTAAAAGTCCCGGCATCCATTTCTCTACCGTATCATCGAGACTTAGCTTCTTCTCTCCAGCAAGCTGTAATATAACTGTCGCGACAAACGTCTTCGTTGTACTTCCAATCCTGAAGACAGAGTCAGCATCCACCTTATGATTTCTCTCAATGTTTGCTTCACCAGAAGCATATGACCAGTTTACATCCCCATTTTTCACGGCAACAATAACACCTGGAATATTATCAGTATTAGCCGCCTTATCAACGGCCTGTTGGGTGAAAGTCTTTTTATACACTGCGTTTACATTTCCATTAGTAGGTAATACTAACGTTCCAGCCAGTATAGTCGCTGTTAAAGCAATTGTTTTTCCTTTTTTAGTGATGAATGACTTCATAGCACATCTCTCCTATTATTTTTAAATTTTCTGTTGCCTCACTCCCTCACCTTAACTTCAAATTTGTTAAATAACATAGTGATAAAACGACTAAATGTTTCATGACAGCATGCGTAAATATGTCATACAAATCATATGATAAACTGTCACCTATATCATGTGACAGATTTAACAGCTATTCTCTGAATTTCCTTCCTCTTTTTATTGACGTATTGAAAGTTATGTTACATGATAAATCTGAATCCTTAGTAAATTAACCTCAAAATAATACAAGTAGGTGTGCATAATCTATGTTCTCGGTAATAAAAAAATGGTTTTGGTATGATTGGATATTTGTAACTGTTCGAACATTTTGGCTGTTCGTAATTATAAGTGCTGATTTTATATATCCATCATTAATCAATGCGTCATTTGGGATTGTACTTTCTCTTGCTATAGTTGTTTACCTTGCTCCATTAATCGTCCGATATAAGAAAGAAGATTGGTATCTTGCGATCGATGTCACGGCATCAGGCTTATTTTATCTTTATTTAGCTTACGTAGCACCGGGATTGCTCTGGTCTTTCGTTTTACTCGTGATGATTATCGCTTTAGCAAACATTCATAAAAACTATGCGTGGACAGGTATCCTCTGTGGAGTTGTATTCCCAGCGTTGAACAGTTGGATCGCTAATCAGCTCCCATATGAGTCTATCTTTAGCTGCAGCCTTGGTTTTGTCATTGGGATGGCATTTAATATATTAATTCAGTACCATAAGCAAACCCAAATTATACAAGAGCAGAAGCTGCTACTGGAGCAACATATTAAGCGGATTGAGGAACTTACGCTAATAGAAGAACGCAACCGACTGTCACATGAGCTTCATGACACAATCGGCCATACTCTTACCTCCCTCATTATGGGTGTCGAATCACTGCGAACCTCAGTGCCAGATTCGCAGTTTGAGAGAATTGATTCACTCGTCGGTATTGCCCAAAACAGTCTGGATGATATCCGAAAACATCTTCATCAGCTCTCTCATAATCCCTTAAATCATTTGTTAAGTGGATCATTGAGAGAATTAACCGAGGAATTTATGAGGTCGACAGGTACAATGGTTACATTCCGTGTGATTGGCAATGAAACTCTAGTAATACAAAAAATAAACTTTTGCCTATACCGTTGTCTTCAAGAGTCACTTACAAACGCGGTTCGACACGGCAAGGCGAGCTCGATAGCCGTTCAACTGCACTTTGATAGCCAACAGCTCCGGTTACAGATTGAAGATAACGGCATCGGAATGAAAGAAATTCAATTTGGATTTGGACTCAATGGTATAAAGGAACGGCTTGAATACTATCACGGCACATTGTCGGTTTATTCTGAAGCTGAGCAAGGAACATTTATCATATGTAATATTCCATTGCAGACAGAGCCTGCACCTGATAAAATCCACCTGTTAATCGTTGATGATCAGGCACTTATTACCGACAGTTTGGAGAAAGTTTTGGATCAGCATGCTGATTTTACCATCGTTGGTAAGGCAAAGGACGGGCGCGAAGCATTAGAATATTGTGAGCAGCTCCCTCCTGATATTGTACTAATGGATATTCGCATGCCGGGAATGGGCGGACTTGAGGCTTTACTTGAGATGAAACAGTGCTGGCCTGATATTAGGATTGTGCTCATGACAACGTTTGAGGATTCCTTGCAGGCAGCAACTGCACTGGAGCATGGAGCGGAAGGCTACGTACTAAAGTCAATTCATCCACGTGAGATGATAGAAGTTTTGAAACTTATTTATAATGGAGGAACCTGGATTAATCAATCTGTCGCTACGCGAGTCTTCGAAGAAATGAAGCGTCAACGCGAGCAACTAGAAAAGGTCAGCTCAAGTAAGGAAAACTCCCCGTATGGACTTACGAAACGCGAGATGGAAATTTTGGGACATCTGTCGAACGGGCTCCGCTACAAATCAATTGCTTCTAAGCTGTTTTTATCGGAGGGAACGATACGCAATTACTGCTCGAATCTTTACTCGAAGCTCGGCGTCAACAATCGCGAAGAAGCAATCAAAATGGCGCGAACAAAGAATATTTTATAGAAGCTGTAGTACTTTCCAATGGTACTGAAGTTGTAGATCCTTTTGATATATTTACGACTGCTTCGCCAATTAATGAGCCTATCTTCCCGAAGAAAAAACTTATGGAAGTTCGGACAGAAAACAATAATATTTCATTATACAGTACAAATCCCCTCACATTATTTGTAAGGGGATTTGTACGATAGCTATTAGTGATCGGAGTGTTATTATATGCAAACTAAGAATACTTATCTTTATGTATTTCATACAATGTCAGACTAGGAATATGCATATTAATTCGCTGATTGAAACTCGGGAAGAGATTAAATACTTTCTTTCACATATGAAATCAGGTTCGATACTCCCGCATGTAGAATGTATTTATTTTATAAATAATGTAAAGCCATTAACTTTTCACGCAGATTATGAATTTACAGGAAAAGTAGTTAAAATAGCTCCAGACACTTATACGAGATAAGAAGAGCTTTTAGTGATGTAGTTGAGATGGACTCACTTTTTGAATTTGAACAAGTATATCAAATGCTTTACCTAATGATATATCAACAGTTTTTGGTATATCAGGGCCTTCGGTAGTTATTCCAGGGAAAATTGGATGTTGTTCGTTTAACCAAGTTTTTGTCACTCCGCTTGCCTTACGTAAATCAATAAAAAATTGATCTTTTTTGACTTGTCCAAAGATGTAATTATAACTGTTTGGATCATCTGATTTTAATGTACCATATGGACCAAATTCGCGTTTACTATTATATACATTATATCGTCCTTCATAAACAGATGTTCCAATAGATACATACCGTTTTCCATAATATTCTGCCAAATACTGCCCAGCTACTTTAGGGTATATAAAAGGAATCATATTTGTTTTCGAAACATGTCCATTATGTCCCCATACAATGGTTTTTCCTAAATGTTCTTCTGTCCACTTCGCATTTTCATACATTGCGATATCATGTTTCAAAAAAAGTTCTGATGGTTTATCTGGAGGTGACGCTAACATTGTAGTAAACTGCTCAATGATACGAGCATTTTGTTTTATCCATGCGAACTCTTTGGATTTTCCATTTAGATTACTTTTATTTTGTTCTAATAAAGCACTAATTTGTTTAGCATCTGAAATATACTTTTCTTTCTTTTCTTTCGTAAGACCGCCAAAGGTATCCATATCCTTTGTTACAGGGATAAGGCCTTTTATCTTCTCTTCTAAACTAGGCACAAGATCTGAATTGTTTCTTTTTACATATTCTATTATATTGTTATAAACATTTTTGTTTACTGATTGTATATCCATCCCAATGACACGCACTTTAGATTTATGTTTTGGATTAGCATTATATTCCTTGATCCAATTAAGTAGATTTAATATTTCTTTCGTGTTAAATTCAGGTGTTAAATGTTGGCTTGGGTTTCCTTTACCAGTAAGAACATATCGATCAAGTTCCAAAGCCCTGTCCCATCCTTCTTCTAATACTAAGTTGATAAAACCCTTTTCAGATACTAAATAATTAACAATGCGGTGTTTCATTGTAAAAACTTCATGAGCCCCATGCGTAGCTTCACCTAAACCTACGATTGAGGCTGATCCTACCATATTCTTAAGTGGTTTTAAATCATTAAGAGATGCAGTTGGATTAGTTGTTTTTAAGGGCTTTGCATATGCTTCTAACCATTCCGCTATTTGATTTGTATTGTAGGGAGCTGTAACAGAAACTTCTGTTTTCAAATCTGCATAAGTACTTCCTGCAAAATTAGTCAGTGTTATAGCAAAAGCACCAATTGCAATAATCATTTTCTTTTTCATAAAAACCTCCTGAAATACTTATTTATTAGTTTTTTGACATGCTCTACGAACTTCCGTTTAAATCATTGACTCTCTTCTTACTGTTAAGATAAATTTATTCTAGTTCCTAAAACTCACTTATTTCTTAATAGATTCTTAAGAAACCCTTAATTCACTCATACCAATATAAAAAACCAAATAACCTTCCATCAAAAAATAAATGGTGCAGGTTACTTGGTTATTCATTCCGCCTGCTTCTATGCATGGATGTATATGCTCTTGGTCTCCCGAAATGAAAGAGAGTATTATATGGACATTTTTATTTAAAAATATATGGTTATAGAAATAGCAAGTAGGAATTTATGGTAAAATAGTAAATGTTTTTGAATAAGGGAGTGGAGGGGCTTTAATTGAAATTTAGAAAGTTTTTTATGCTTTGTTTTTTGTTTATATTCACATTATCTATTGTGACTGGTTGCAGTTCTTCACAAAGTTCCACAGCTGTAAAAAATGGAAAGGCATCGTCGTCTTCGAAGAATGTGGAAATTGAAGTTGAAAATGTTGAATACGTATTACCATTAAGTGGGTTAACGGGGGGAATAAGTAAAGATAAAGTATTAAAATTCAAAGTGAGTGTGAAAAATAAAGGGGATGAAATGTTAGAGATATCACCTTATCTCTTTACACTATATCAAGGTGATGAAAAAATGAAGAAATATGATAAGGCCGATTCAGATAAATTACGCTTAATAGAATTAGAACCTGGTAAAAAAGTATCGGGGATTCTATACTACGAAGTGAATAAAGCCTCATCATATGAACTTGTTTATTCCAATGAGGAAACAAAAAAAAGAGACGAGGAAACAGAAAAAGTTTCTTTCAAAATTGGTACGAAGGAAATAGAAAAAAATACAAAAGACTTAAATAAACCAGCTGAAGCTCTAAAAGCCTATATAAATGCTATTTATTATGATAAAGATATAGACAAGATTAATAAGTTAACCGGCGAAGATGGCAAGCAATTTACTGAGAATATACTAAAGGAATTTAAAAAAGATGCAACGTCCAGTACGTATAATGAAATTAGTGACCAAGAATTTGAAAGTTATTATAAAAAGTTGAAATCTGTACTACAGGAAAAAGTTACATTTAAAGTAAAATCAGTAGGTTCTACTCCTGAGGAAGATAAGGTGGAAGTAGAATTAAAAGTGAAACCCTTATTATTAAGTGAATTGCAGCCAAAATTAAATAAAGAAAACGAAAGATTGCTAAGAGAAAATCCAGGAATCGAACAGTCAAAATTATTTAGTCAATCGTTTGATTACCTTATATCTATATTGCCAGAAGCAAAAGTTTCAGATAAAGAAAAAGTAATAAAAGTTGAGATGGAGCGATACGGAAAAGACCAATGGCGCTTTTCAAAAGATAAAGTAAGCGATGCAGAGGACATAATGGAAATTATGGGAGAATTTTTAAAACAATAGAAAGATATAAACGAAAACGAAGTTTGTAACAACCAAACTTCGTTTTTTTGACGTATAATGAATTACAACAATCACTAAAGATTGCATAAAATCCATCAGCAATCATACCAACTTTTTATCTATTAAAAAACTTTGCAACAGAACCAACAAAAGCACCTTTTAGTTTAATAAGAAAATTAGTATATTTTTTGATTACATTTCTATGAAATCATACATTAAGCATAATTCCAATCTTTTCCGATATCACAATCCCCATATGGATTTATTCCATTAAATGCTCCAACATACATAACTTTCCCACTGCGAATGATCCATTCCATACCATGTTCCTCTTCCCATGTGCAATTTAATTCCAAATCAATGACAGGTTCAGATTTATTTTTAGGATTCGGAATACATATAGTATTTGGCGTAATATGAGGTAGAACATCTGTCAGTTTAGAAAATTCTATAATATCTTCACCTATATCATCAAGAAATTCATTACAGTATCTAATAGATGCTTTACAAAGTTTATTTATCAGTTCTTCACTTAAAGAATTTAAGTATGTTATACATAGCTCTGCGTATTCGATATCTGTATCTTGGTCTATGTATACCAGAATATTTCGATCAAATAATTCGAAATAGGCTTCTCCTTCTAATTCGGAATTTTCATTGGTTTTAAGGTTTTTAATAGTCATTTCATTTAATACCTCCTTTAAATTGAATTTTTCTATTATAAGTAGTCTCTATTTTTTTAAGGTTATAAACTAACTATATTTAAACTAATCGGAACAATGTCCCCTATTTTAGATACTGTTAGATTATTAAGAGTTTGATGGATACCAAGAAAATTTTATATCGCTATCAAGTGGTTTACCGTGTTTTTCCTTGTTAATTAGGCTATACCATTCGTTTAAGATTTGAGCCTTTGGTAATTGAGAGGCTGGGTCATCTTCCCAGATAATGTGTGAAAACCAAGCTTTTGTTTCCCATTCAAATTGTAATTCTGCAAAAGAAATTGTAGGATGATCTGCTTCGATAAAGTGTTGGTTTACAGCATCTGAAACTTCCGAAGCTTGTGGTAATAACTCATTTTTAATTCTATTTTTTATTTCCTGATTTTCTATTTGATCCCAAAAATACAATTGTCCGTTTATTTGATAAAAAATATCAAATGAAGCCTCTCCCTTTTTCATATTAAGCAATAAAAAAGCACGCTCCACATTATTTCCAGCGGCTTTTACAGTATTAATAAGTAAATTTTGTGCCATTGAGACCCAATAGCTATTGGCTTCTTCTATTGGGGATTCAATATACAATTCTTCATCTAATTCATGGATAGTGGCCTCTTTATTGTTTACTTGTTCCACCTTTTTAAAAAATCTACTGAAAAAACCCATGATTTCTCCTCCTCTTTGTGATTTCCTTGTAATATATTTTAGTAATTAGATAATATTGACAATGCAATCATATCATTTTCACATGAGTTATGAAACCAAGCTAATGAATGGAGTTTGTTCTTGTATTTCTTACATTCATTTGAGAAACTGAATGTAAGAAATAGTTTGTTTTAAGTTGTAACGGATAGCACAGTTTCAATTTTGCAAAGATGGTGGGGAAATGGAAGAGAAAAACTTAAAAAGTAAGAAGTATTATAGAATTGCTTTTCTTGTATCAACAAGTTACATTTGGTTTTTGATTTTAACAGCATACAGTATAGGTATTCCGCGATATATCGAGTTACTCGGGGGAATTTTTCTAATTACAGCCTTTACATTTTACTTTTCAGTACCTATTTTTTATATCGCTTTGCCTTTAGTATATATTCGTGTTGTACTTTCCTGTTTCCGTATATATACTACAGAGCGAATGTTGGCTTATTATGCACTTTCTTGTTTCGTTTTAGGGCTTGCTTTATTTGTTCCTTTAGCAATGTATCATTTGTATGAGGAGAACTACATTTTCGCGAAACAGGTTCAGGAACAACGTATTGAAGAAAAAGTAAAACATGAGGTTGAAAAAACTAATGGTCCAATAAAGATTACATATGTGACAAAGGTAAGTAGGGTGCAAGCGAATGAAGGTACAGGAAGTCCGGAATATTCCAAAATAAATATTCATTTTGAGTTAGTTAGCTGTGATGCACAAAATGAAGGAAAGAGCGGATTTTCATGCAAATCCTCTGTCGAAGCGTACTACAAAGATAAAAAGTGGCTGGTAGATTATAATTCAGAAGAAAATACAGGTGTTCTAAATCTATCTAAAGATAACCAACATGCTGTAGAATTAGAAAAGCAGTTGGCTCTTACACCAGAGGAAGAAATGAATCTCCGTAATATTTCTGAATCGAAAGCAATTCAGTATATGAAAAATGAATATAACTTTGATTTAACAATTGTTGAACAAGTCTTTGACAAGCATACGAGTTCCTATAAAAAAGAAAATAGACCATCAAATGCAATTCATGCCCTAACGATTGAAGGATATGTAAACACAGATACTCAAAAGAATGTCACAGTTAGGGTAGAATATGATCCGATTACAAAAAAATATTGGACTCATATCATTGAAATGAGTGATGAAGCTAAAAAGTAGATAGAAAACTTTTTTACAGAGTTTGAAAATGTAATTAGGGACATGGCCAGCAATATTACTCCAATTCTTTGGGCGAGCTGGCACTTTATTAATCATTTCTACATAAGCATCAGCTATTTCACATGTTTGTCCTGGTTGAAGGGCGTTCATTAACGTCTCCATATCTATCTGTATATACTCTGTACCTTTCTTAATTCTACCATCTTGAAAATAATCAGGTTCAGGATTTTTTTGATAAATACGTGTATTCGATTTGATGCGTGAGATATAATAAGCCTTTTTATCTTGTATATGTTGAAGATCTTTTAAATGAAAATAACCTAAATCTCGGCTACATCTTTGCTTTAACTTGATAGCGATGTGGTGCTACTCCTAAAGGGAAAAATTAATACATTTTACAAATAACAGGAAATGATACTACACCTTGATGGAGTAAATCCCCCTTCGTTTCCTCTATTTAATTCTTTAGTAAGGATATATTTTCCTGATGATAATCATAACCTATATCAGAATTTCATTTATTATAGAAAAATTCCAAAAGGGGTGAATGTGATGGGTTTCCCGCCTCAACAACAAAGTAAACCTGGCATTGAATCATTAATGATACCTAGACCTATATTTGATAACCCCAATTACAAACCAGCCGGTAAACTTATAAATAAGGTAGCGCTTATAACTGGTGGGGATAGTGGAATTGGGAGGGCTGTCGCTGTAGCCTTCGCGAAAGAGGGTGCAGACATAGCAATCTCATACCTAAATGAGCATAGTGATGCAAAAGAAACGGAGTTCTATGTTAAAAAGTATGGCCGTAGTTGCATTACCATTCCAGGTGATATTGGGTATGAGCAGCATTGCCAACAAGCAGTAATGCAGACAATTCACCAATTTGGTCGTATTGACATTTTGGTGAATAATGCCGGTGTACTATACATAAGGAACAGTCTACTTGATGTAGATTCTAACCAACGAACAAGTACCTTTCACACAAATGTTTTTTCTCAGTTTATTTTGACGAAAGCTGCTTTGCCATATATGAATTCAGGGAGCTCTATAATAAATACAACATCCCTTAGTGCCTATCATGGAGATCAAGATGCAATTGACTACGCGGCATCTAAAGGAGCCATTGTTTCCTTTACACGTTCGCTGTCATCGTCACTGGCATCGCAAGGAATCCGAGTTAATGGTGTGGCCCCGGGACCAATTTGGACTCCATTAATTCCATCTTCCTTGCCTCCAGAATGGCTTGCCACATTTGGAGACCATGTTCCTATGAAGCGAGCCGGTCAACCGTTTGAAGTGGCACCTGCTTATGTATTCTTGGCATCCGAAGATGCATCTTACATATCAGGACAAATTCTGCACGTGAATGGTGGGGAAATTATAAACGGTTAACTATTTAATAAACTTTAAATAGCGTTACTACATTCAATATGTAATAACGCTATTGTTGTCTATATCGGAATTACACGTCTTTATTATCACGATACTGCAGAAACCCTAAATTTGTCTTTTTTATCATATCTGTTACCTGATTTGATTACGTTTTTGAATTATAAAAGTTACCCCTTTGATTTACAAATAAAGGACTTTCATCTCCGCGATCCAATATAGTTTGGAAACCTCTTCTTCGGCTCGTTTCACAAATACTTTGGTAGAAATATTCCAAAATGAAAAGCTCATAATATTACTCGCAAACGCCTCCTATAGTCTTGATTACTGTTTGTTTTTTCTACTGTCATATAATGATTTCCCTACCATTATAAGAAAGGTAATAAATATAGTTATATAAGGGTTATCGAAAATTAAGAAATATAATCCAACTGCAAACAAAAATATTAGAATTAAATACGCCAATTCCTACCACCCTCCCTAGTCTTGAACCCCTACATAAGCTAAAAACGACATCATAAGTATAAGCCCTAATACCATTTACGAAATACCCTTAGTATTCTATTAAAAAATCTGGCTGCTAATTTTATTTCGATCTTCTTTGCACCCAATCAGCAATATCATTTATAACATACTCAGGGATATTAGCAGGGCTATAATATTCATCCGGTTTACTTAACTCCCCATCTCCTTCTGTAAAAAAGTGATTTAACTTTGGATATAGTCGATAATCAACGTTATCCCGCTCTTTTAATTGTTCTTTCCAAAGAGGAATTTCGATTTTGGATTGAACTTGATAGTCTCTTTCTCCTTGAATAATAAGAAGTGGTGTCTTTTGTTCTTTTGACATTTCTGCTGCTTTAATTTTACGGATAGAATCCCAAAATAATGGTGATCCTAAATAAAAATCTTTTGGAGGATTCTGACTAGAGAAATTGGGATCATTTAATAATTCAAATTGCGATTTGTAAAATTTATATTCTTCAGGTTTCATTGCTCCAATAGAAAAAAGATACTTAAATTGATCTAAAACAACATCTTGAATCGTACGGGCCGGTCCTCCCATCACAATTGCCCCTGCAATATTTTGATTTTGGTCTTTTTCAATCATTTTCGGAAGCATAAGTCCGCCTTGACTATGACCAAGAATAAATATTTGATTTTTATCTATCAAAGGTTCATTTTGAAGAAAATGAGTCACAAGAAGAGCATCATCTGTTGTCTCTTTATCAACTGTATAAAAAGGACTCAATTGTGTTTTCAATCCATGTTCATAGGTTCGTTTATTATAGCGAAGGACAGCAATTCCTTTTGAGGCAAGACCTTCAGCTAAATCGCGAAATGGTTTTAAAGCAAACGCTGTTTCATCCTGATCTGTTGCTCCAGATCCTTGAACAAGAATAACCACTGGGAAAGGACCCTTTCCCTTCGGAACAGACAATGTTCCTGGTAATGGAAACGCCCCACTTCCAACTACTACTTCTTTATCAACAAATGATTCAGGCTTACTATATGATGGACGCTCTGCAACAGGACTAAACGACATACTGAGTTGAAAATCATCTATTTTTCCAGATGGATCTAGTTTTATTAGTAAAGGTACAGTAAATTGTTCAAAAACTAATTTAATCTCTACATTTGTATGAACGGAATTTATCTCTTTTTGTGTAACCTCTCCAATTCCTATAAAAGAACCTGCTTGTAATTGCGTAGGGAGTCCCTCCCAATAGCTCTTCAGCCATTTTTCTGATATTATTTTCTGTAGTGATCGAGAAGTTAAATTAAATGCAGATTTATAATCTTCAGTATGCATATAACGGATAAATGAAAGGGTAGTAGATATAACAGGATTTTCATCGTCAATATTGTCTATTTTTTTTATATTTGTGTTTGTTTCCTTTAATGTCGATATAAATTGGTGGTTGAACGGATTATTATATGTATTGGGATATAAACTTATTTTCAATACATCCTTATTTCGTCCCACAAACAAGCTTGAAGAACTCTCGAAATTTTCAGGTGAAATTACTTCCTCTGCATAGGAAACCGAAGGAATGGTTATCGCACAAATTGCACTGACAAGTAATAACTTATTCCCTATTCTTTTTTTTGTGCTCATATTTATTGATTCTCCTTTCAAAGTTAAAAATTTTTAATACAGCATGTCAAGTACTATAAGGAAAATAAGAATTTTCAAAGAGATTAATAATATACTTTACGATCCCCCCTAACAGGTTAAAAAGCTATTATAAACAAACTTCAATAAAAAATGCCTTCTCCCTCTTTTTTAATCACTGGATTTTTTGAGTGACATGGAAGGACCACGCTGAATCACATGTAACTGACCAAAGGGATTTTCTATTCCAAAAGAAAAAAGCACTCTTCTGGATGCTTTAATTGTTCTCTTTATAATTCACTTAGATAACACTTCACCATGATGGATTTTTGAGTGATCTCAATTTTGGTAGTTCTAACCAAAGATTCTTAGCATCACATCTACCACAAATAGTAATTTTGAAATCACTTTACTGTTTGCGCATCATTCATTCTCCTCCACAGTAAAAAGCATCCACTATGTGAATACTTCGTGCTATTATGATTAAATTACATTAAGTCAGATTAATATGTAAGTGGAAAAAACGGAAAATAAAGAAATTAATGAATGATTAAAAATCCAATTTAGAAAGATTTATCAATAAAACCCACCGCTTCTTTTTATTTTTTATATAATAAAATCCTTATTTATTGTATAAAAAATACATAACTAAATAAGGATTTTAACATTAAAAATTCACACCAATATATCTGCAAATGAAGTACCCACATTATTCTTCCGTTTCATATGCTTCTCTAAATAGATTTTTGTTGTTTGGATATTTTCATGCCCCAATGTTTGCATTAAATGATATAGATCTGCATTTCCTTGTTCAACTGCCATAATTGCAAAAGCATGACGGAATGTATGCGCTGTTACAGGATTTTCACGATACTGTAGAAATTCTAAATTGGTCTTTTTTATCATATCTGTTACCTGGTTCGATAACGTTTTTGAATTATAAAAGTTCCCTCTTTGATTTACAAATAAAGGACTTTCATCTCCTTGATCCAATACAGTTTGGAACCCTCTTCTTCGTCTCATTTCACAAATGCACTGATACAAATGTTCCGAAATGAAAAGTTCACGTACTTTATCCCCTTTGCCCGTTACTTTTAACCAGTGCTTTCCGTCATAGTGTAAATCTTTGACTCTTGTTGTACACAATTCTTGAATTCTTGCACCCGTACTTGCTAGGGCTAATAAAATTGTATAGTTTACTAAATGCCCTCTTTCTTTATAAAACCCTAAGATTTTCATAACTTCATCATAAGATAGGTCCCGATTTGGTCGATCCTGTTCATTTACATTTGCACGCTGCAGTTCTTCATGAAGAGGCCTATCAGTATAAGAAAATACATGAAGATGTTTTAGAAAAGAACGAATGAGCACTGTTTTCTTTGCAAGTGTTGCGACTGCATATGTTTCCCCATTCCTACCGTTCTCTACCTGCTTCAACCAAGAGTTGTATTTACGAATATGCCAAGGTTGCAATGTTTTTAATAAAGAGTCATTTTGCTGTACCTCTTCCCCATTTAATTCGAACTCTTCTGCATGCTGTACCATGCACTGACAAAATGACAAGATTTCAGATACATAACTCTTTTTCGTATCTTCTTTTCTATTCTTCTTCTCATCCATATCTTTTTGTAAATGTACGAAATGATAAATGACTTCCAAATCGCTTAAATACGTATATTTACTCTTTCCCTCTTTTTCAGCAACCTCCATCTTCTCTTCCACCTTATCTACATAACGATTATTATGCAGGAATGGAACGATATCTCTTATATTCTCTAAATATGTACCTATATATCCACTTTGATCATTTATAATGTGTAAATTCTCTCTTCCACTTTTATTATCCATATTTCAAATTAACCTCTCCTATTGAAGATTATGAATATATTACTTTTTATTACCTATACTTATCATTTTATTTCACTTCTATCAATTATACAAATGATAATTCATATTCTTTCTGTAAGAATGCACCATTCTTCTCTATTTACATATACTTATATTTTTTAATAATTTATTAGTAAATAGATATCGTTTAATGATTAACTACTCAACTTTTATATTGCTTTTATTATAAAATAAACTATAAAAATTCATTAAAATATAAAATAAATTACAAATATTATTAAACTATAAAAATGTATAAGATCTTTAATAAATTCTATTTCTCATTTTAAATATAAATCATATTCTGATATGATATATACATATCTAAAATACTAGCAAACAATAGTTATGGAGGTGTCTTTACATGACACAAGATTTATTGTTCATTACAAAACCTACTGTAACGACAAAAGAGGCAGCCGGCTTATTAGGAGTAACAGTACAAACAATTTTACAAAAAGAAAAAGATGGATTAATAGAATGTGTATATAAAGATAACTGGAAGCAATTCGGTAGTAAGATTTACTATTTAGAGGATATTGAACGTTTAAAAAATATTGAAGAGGTTGAAGGCTATAGCACAAAAGAAGCAGCTGAAATTCTCAATGTAGCACCATCCACAGTTTTTACATATATCAAATCTGGTAAATTACCTGCCTCAAAGATTGAAAAACGTGGAAAAGAAGTATATATCATTGATAAAGATGACCTTGAAACTTTTCAACTTACTTATGAAAAAACTACATCAAAAGAGCGAAAAGCATTCATTACTAAGATTCAAGAAAAAGATATATATTTATATCAATTATTAACACATCAACATACCGGAAAAACAGCTAGGGTAATAAAGATCAATGGAGCAGACGGCAAGATTCTTACAGAAGACGAAGAAATTTTCCCTCTATCCACTTATAAGGAACATGATTATTCCTTTGAGCCTTTTCATAAACAAGCGGTAATTACGAAACGAGGGTATTTATCTTTTTCATTTAAAAAACCTCAGCTATTTAATTCCATCACTTATAATCTATTAAATTTATTTTATAAAGAGCTAGGTGTCACAAATATGCGATTGAGTATTTCATCTGATACTATCAAATTAGAAATTAAACCTTTCGTATTACAAGTTAATCCATTGCAGTTTCAAGAGGAGATTAAATACTTACATTCTCATATGAAATCCGGCACGATTCTTCCACATGTAGAAGGTATTTACTTTAAAAGTAATGTAGATTCATTAACTTTTCATGCAGAACATGAATTTAAGCAAAAAATAGTGCAAATGGCAGCAAATGCAGGTATGGGACAGGAAGAATTCTTATTGCAAGCTGTGAAATATTATATAAGAAATTTGGAACAACAGTAGATATTTATTAATAAGAAAAAGCGTAGGAATTTAATCTTTCTACGCTTTTTAAATTATTCAATTTAAATATTTATTTCCATGAGATCACCACATGCACAATCAACTTAATAGAAATTTATATTATTCCTTCAAATAAATACAATCTGTGCAGCAAAACCATTTATACTAAATGAGCGTATATAGTCAAACATACTTAAAGGAGAATAGAACATGATAAAACATATACTCAGTTTCATTCTAGGAACAATTGTTATGTTATTTGGTTCCTTTTGCGTTATTCCCTACACTCTCGAAGCAATTGACAGTAATGTAAGATATATTACTCGTGACAAAAAATATTTTAGTAAGCTATATGACTATGACATTAACCTTTGGATGATTGCAATGGTTATATTTTGCATTTTTTCTGCGATTTCTGTTTTTATATTAAAGTTACCTAATTATAAGAAGAACAGAAGTACTCATATAAAAAAATATAGTCATACAAATCAGCGTAAAAAAGCAAAGAGAAGGCGTCGTAAATAATTGTTTTTTATAAAACAATATACATATTTTATTTTGGATAACATAAGAAGAAAATTGTGATACTCATTATTGAGGTAGCGTCACATGCCCATCAACTTAAGAAAACAGATTCACCCCAAAACGAAAAAATAAGCTTAATTCTCATATATAACTGTCGAGAGATAAAATTTTTGTTTTACTTTATTAATTGATGAGGCCCATGGAGTTCTTCCATGGGCTTTTATTTCCGGTATATCAACTTTTTACTCCTTCAATTAAGTGTTTAATCTTGTTTAAGTGTTCAGAGAAATCATTTTTTCCTAACCAATTTTTATGATATTCAATACTCTCAAAAGTAGTCATCATAATTGCCTTTTTTTATCAATAGAACGATGTCAACGACTACTAATCCAACCAGGAATACCTTTTCTTAAGTAGTTCTTCAGCTTGGATAGCAACTAATTCATCTAATTTACCTGGTTTGGCAGTAAATACATTAATCCACACTTTGGCTTTACTAGATTTCCTCTAAATAACCTCTTTGAAATAAAAATCGCCTTTCCTACATTGAATAACATAGATATCCGGAAAGTTGATACTGAAATCTAGGGTGTTCATAAATACTTCGTCTATACTTCTAGATCCGTTTTACTTTCATTTTAATGGTGTTTCAAGCCGTTGACTTGATAGTGATGCGTATTCCTGTGAAATCTAATATACAAATAGCATCAATAAACTTGTAACAATCCCGACCCAAATACAGAGAATGAAACAATAACCCATGATATCTTTAATTTTCAATCCCAGCACTCCTAAAAGAGGTAGTGCCCAGAACGGCTGAATCAAATTTGTCCACGCGTCCCCCCAGCCTACCGCCATAGCGATAGTAGCCGGATCTACACCTAACTTCAAGTCTGCCGGGACCTGCAGTGGCCCTTGCAAAGCCCATTGACCCCCGCCAGATGGCGCTAATAAGTTCACCAATCCCGCTGACCAATATGTAAATATATCAAATGTATCCTTTGACGCAATGGATGCCATCCATTCAATAATTGAGCTTCCCAATCCTGAACTACCTAAAACAGCAATAATCCCCGCATAAAATTGAAGTCGTTCGCTCATGCTCCACTAAATAGAAAACATTGTCTACGTATAACGCAGTTTATTGAATCTCAAGAGGTAACACGACTTGTAGCAGATGTAATACAAACATATGAATTAAAACTGATGCCGAATAGTAGTTTTAATTCGTATGACGTTATCGGATATTATTATGGTATTTCATTACTTACATGTTGTGTTGTATTTGAGAAAGATGATTATAATAAAGGGTTCTGGTGCAAATATAAGAAGAACAGAACATAGATGATAGTAGAATCCTTTAATATTATTTTCACCTTTTCCACTATTAAACTCTAGTATTGTATTATCATTTGAATCCACAACATAAGCAATTATATTTCCTTGTTTAGTTCTATCATTAAAAGAAAATATCCAATTCTCTCCTTTTTTATTTTTCATATCTTGGGTTGCAGATTCAGTAGTTTTTATAATCCCCAGATACACTATCTGAAGAACCATGAACTTTAGCCCAAACGATCGCTCTCTTATAAAGCAACCACTAAGAACTACTGGACCTGCAGCAGTTGGCACTCTTTTTGTTACTAATTCGGATTCTAATACTGTATCAGTAATAAATGGCGCTACCAATACTGTAATTGCTACCATTCCGGTGGGCTTGTTCCCTTCTGCAATTGATAGCTTCTAAGGACCACATAGGTTCATCTATTGTAAAATTTTCCGAAATATAAGTCCTCCCACAATATAGTAGTCCAAGTTTATGTATTTTTAAATAATACTTGTCATTTGGAAAACGATAAAGCTGTATGGTAACATCGTCATCCAGTTAAGGAAAACGAGATACTCCCAGACTAAAAGAAATGTGAATCTCGTTTTTATATGTTAATCATGCAAGAATATAGTTCAACTAACAGCTGCGTTTATTGAAGTTTTTATAAAAAGATCAATCTTTTTTATAAAAACTTAAGGAATCCAAAATTAAAACCCACACAATTTGATTAAACTTTTTTCAAATTGTGTGGGTTCATCTATTTATAAAATTAATATTTGAATTATACTTTGAACAAATTATAATTCAAATTAACATAACCAGTCTTTTTATCTCATTCGTTGCCGAACAAATACGAATCCACCTAAAGCTATCAACAACATTCCTGCAATATATGAAATCATATCCATTGATGTTCCACCTGTTTTAGGCAGCCACACTGATGTCTTATCATTTTCTTGAGTGGGTGGAACTTTTGAATCCGTACTTGGATCCTTTAGATCTGTACTTGGATCTTTCGGATCTGTGCTTGGATCTTTTGGATCCGTGCTTGGATCTTTCGGATCTGTGCTTGGATCTTTTGGATCTGTGCTTGGATCTTTCGGATCTGTGCTTGGATCTTTTGGATCCGTGCTTGGGTCTTTCGGATCTGTGCTTGGATCTTTTGGATCTACATTTGGGTCGTCCTTGATTTTTGTATTTGTGATGTCATAACCACTTACTTCGGATTTGTATCCCGCTACTGGTTGTTCTTTCACTTCATACTTGTACGCTAACCCGTTTGCATCATATACTTGTAGTTTTTCAAACGTGTACTTCCAGTTTGTTGCCACGCTTACTTCTTTTGTGTCAATAACTTTTCCATTTTGTAATAAGTCTACTTTGATCGATACTGGCCGATCTATTGCGTTGTTATCATCCCAGACTTTCTTACCACTGATTTCTGTTGTTTCTGTACTTTTGTAAGTGTTCGTAATCGTTGTTCCTTCTACTTTTGTTTCATAGCCATCAACTTTCACTTCACTTACTGTGTACTTGTATTCTTTTCCTTGTCCATCGTACTTTGGTAGATCTTTAAAGCTGAAATTCCAGTTGCCCTCTTTATCAGCTTTCACTTCTTCCGTTTTAAATTCTGTTCCATTTTGAAGCAATTGAACCGTGATACTTTCTGGGCGTGTGTTGAACTTATCGTTGTAGTCTTCCCAGACTTTCTTACCACTTACTTCTGTTGTTTCTGTATTTTTGTAAGTGTTCGTGATCGTTGTTCCTTCTACTTTTGTTTCATATCCGTTCACTTTCACTTCATTTACTGTGTACGTGAACTCATTTCCTTGTCCATCGTACTTTGGTAGATCTTTGAAGCTGAAATTCCAGTTGCCTTCTTTATCAGCCTTCACTTCTTTCGTTTGGAACTCTGTTCCATTTTGAAGCAATTGTACTGTGATGCTTTCTGGGCGTGTGTTGAACTTGTTGTTGTAGTCTTCCCAGACTTTCTTACCACTAATTTCTGTTGTTTCTGTATTTTTGTAAGTGTTCGTAATCATTGTTCCTTCTACTTTTGTTTCGTAGCCATCAACTTTTACTTCATTTACTGTGTACGTGAACGCATTTCCTTGTCCATCGTACTTTGGTAGATCTTTAAAGCTGAAGTTCCAGTTGCCTTCTTTATCAGCTTTCACTTCTTCTGTTTTAAATTCTGTTCCATTTTGAAGCAATTGTACTGTGATGCTTCCTGGACGTGTGTTGAACTTATTGTTGTAGTCTTCCCAGACTTTCTTACCACTAATTTCTGTTGTTTCTGTATTTTTGTAAGTGTTCGTAATCGTTGTTCCTTCTACTTTTGTTTCATAGTCTTTCACTTTTACTTCATTTACTGTGTACGTGAACTCATTTCCTTGTCCATTGTACTTTGGTAGATCTTTAAAGCTGAAGTTCCAGTTGCCTTCTTTATCAGCTTTCACTTCTTCTGTTTTAAATTCTGTTTCATTTTGAAGCAATTGTACTGTGATGCTTTCTGGGCGTGTGTTGAACTTGTTGTTGTAGTCTTCCCAGACTTTCTTACCACTAATTTCTATTGTTTCTGTATTTTTG
>NZ_MAOG01000035.1:0-203 GCF_001884205.1 Bacillus sp. NH11B
TTAAAATTTGTAGGTGGAATCATTCCATTTGTACAAGAACTTTTAAAAGCAGTAATGTAAGTTCATTATTCCACAATTATTTATAAAAATTATCATATCTTAATACGAAAAAAGAGGAGGAAATACTATGGCAATCGCAATGGCAGTTTTAAAATTTGTAGGTGGAATCATTCCATTTGTACAAGAACTTTTAAAAGCAGTAA
>NZ_MAOG01000036.1:0-142476 GCF_001884205.1 Bacillus sp. NH11B
ATCCTCGTGTCGGCGGTTCGATTCCGTCCCGAGCCACTCTCAGGATATTAAGTGGGCCCACTTAATATCCTTTTTATTTATGTAATTTTACAAAAGTGAGTAGTTATTTTAAAATAGAATGGGGAGCCTCTAGCAGTTGAAGCTAGAGGTTTTTCTATAGATCGTATAGGATTCCGTGAAAAAGTGGATCATACATGAGTCTATGAGAATAGAGGAGAAAATACTTAAACAAAAGGTGCGGTCATATAGGGACATACTATATAAACGTCAATGTGTTTAGGGATTATTGACCATATTTTTATAAGGAGGAAATAGACGATGATGGGAAAGAAAATTTTAGTAGTTGATGATGAAAAACCGATTGCAGATATTTTGAAGTTCAACCTAGAAAAAGAAGGTTTTGAAATTGTAATGGCGCATGATGGTGATGAGGCGATTGAAAAAGCAAATGAAGAAAAGCCAGATATGGTTTTATTAGATATTATGTTACCGGGAAAAGATGGCTTAGAGGTATGTCGTGAAATACGTAAAAGCTCAGAAATGCCAATTATTATGCTTACAGCAAAAGACTCTGAAATTGATAAAGTATTAGGACTTGAGCTTGGGGCGGATGATTATGTAACGAAGCCATTTAGTACGAGGGAGTTACTTGCCCGTGTGAAGGCGAATTTACGTCGTCATCAGCAGGGTGGTGCTGCAGAGAAAGAAGAAAATACTGAGATGGTTATTGGACCAATCGTTATCAATCCGAATGCTTATAGTGTAACGAAGCGCGAAGAAAGCATTGAGCTTACACATCGTGAATTTGAATTACTACATTATTTAGCGAAGCATTTAGGTCAAGTTATGACTCGTGAACATTTATTACAAACAGTTTGGGGTTATGATTATTTTGGAGATGTACGTACAGTAGACGTAACAGTACGTCGTTTACGCGAAAAAATTGAAGATAATCCAAGTCATCCTACTTTAATTGTAACTAGACGTGGGGTAGGGTATTACTTGCGTGACCCAGAACAGGAATAGTATATGAAGAAAGTTGGTTTTTTTCAATCTATTCATTTAAAATTTGTGCTCATATATATGCTGTTAATATTAATAGCAATGCAAGTAATTGGTGTATATTTCGTTAGGGAATTAGAAAAAAGCCTTGTAAAAGGTTTTCAAGATTCCTTAACGCAGCAAACAAACTTACTTTCTTATAACTTGAAGCAAGAGTTTGTAAAAGAACGTCCTAAAGCAGATTCGGTAGATAAAGCTATTAACGATTCAATTCAAAAATTTGCATCGGATCGTAAGAGAGATATTCAAGAAATAAGTGTAATTGATTCTACTAAAAAATTAATGGCAATTTCAGACGAGTCTAAGCAAAATAAAGTAGGACGAACGTCAGCAGACACAGCTGTACAACGGGTAATGGTACAAAAAAAACCAGAGTCAAAGGTTGAGAAAGACGTGAAAACAGGTCATCGGGTTCAAGTGATGATTACTCCTATTCTAAAAGAACAAGAAGGAGAGGTACTTGGCGTCATTCGTATTGTTGCATCTATGGAAGATGTGTATAAACAAATGAAAGATATAAACCAAATTTTCGCGACGGGGACAGTAATTGCTTTACTAGTAACAGCTGTACTTGGGATTTTGTTGGCTCAAACAATTACAAGACCAATTTCAGATATGCGGAGACAAGCAATTGAAATGGCAAAAGGAAACTATTCGAGAAAAGTAAAAGTGCATAGCCATGATGAAATTGGACAACTAGCATTATCTTTCAATAATTTATCCAAAAAATTACAACAAGCTCGCTCTTCAACAGAGAGTGAAAGACGCAAACTATCATCTGTGTTATCACATATGACAGATGGAGTGATTGCTACTGATCGAAAAGGTGACATCATTTTATTAAATGATCCTGCGGAAAAAATGTTAAATGTTTCGCGTGAAACGGCACTAGATCAATCTGTCTTAGAAGTGCTAGGGATACAAGAAGAATTTACGCTGGATCATTTATATGAAGAACCTGATTCAGTTTTATTAGATTTTAGTACGAGGAATGAACCATATATTTTACGTGCTAGTTTCTCTGTCATTCAAAAAGAAACAGGTAAGGCAAATGGTTTAATTGCTGTATTATATGATGTAACGGAGCAGGAGCGTATAGAGCGAGAGCGTCGTGAGTTTGTTGCGAATGTATCTCACGAGCTAAGAACACCGTTAACAACAATGCGCAGTTACTTAGAAGCACTTACGGATGGTGCATGGCAAGATCCGAATATCGCACCGCAATTTTTAACGGTTACACAAGAAGAAACAGAAAGAATGATTAGACTTGTAAATGCGTTGTTACAATTATCTAAACTAGATAGTACAGAACATCGCTTAATGAAGGAATGGGTCGACTTTACTGATTTCTTTAATAACGTTATCGATCGCTTTGAAATGTCTAAAGAGCAAAATGTAAGCTTCAAACGATCTTTCTCTAAGAAATCTCGATTTATTGATATGGATACAGACAAAATTACACAAGTTTTATATAACATTATTTCCAATGCATTAAAATATTCGCCAGAAGGTGGCACAGTAACATATCGCCTGCGTGACCGCGGTGAGTTATTAGAAATTAGTGTGAGTGATCAAGGAATGGGTATCCCAAAGGAAAATGTAGATAAAATATTTGAACGTTTTTACCGTGTAGATAAAGCTCGCTCAAGACAAATGGGTGGTACAGGTCTTGGATTAGCCATTGCGAAAGAAATGATTGAGGCACACGGCGGCTCAATTTGGGCGAAAAGTGAGGAAGGAAAAGGCACAACTATTTATTTCACACTGCCAATGGCAACTGATGAAGAGGACGATTGGGAATGAGTATGGAAAACTTTAAAACGATAGTTTTAATTAATTTAGTTGTTATTAGCCTATTTCTTACTTTTAATTTATGGACATATGTTCCCGATTCTACTTCGATACAAAATGCAAAATTTGTTCAAGGTAATGAAGAGATAAATCCAATAAAACTTTCAGAGGTTGTTCGCCCATCCTCTGTCATTGTTCATAAAGAGAAAAATCATTATGTGAGTGAAAACAAAAGTAATGTGGATTTAATTTATAGAATTCTTGAAAATGGAGAGTTACATGATTTAAAGGAAATAACAGGGACAGTTCCTAAAGGTGATTTTCTTTCGTATGTACATGGAGAAGAAAAAATCGAATTTATTTTTCCTACAAACATTCCACTGGGTACGATTAAAAGTATGTTTAATTTTAAAGATAAAAACATAGAAGGTAATAGGAGTTTCAATCGTATTATAATTGACCCTTCTCGAAGTAAGGACCAAGAAATTAAAATTAGTTTTGTTTCCTATGATACTTATCCTTATCGTAAAATATATGAAGCAAAATTGAGTGGTGTTTATGTAAAGGATGTTATAAATGCTCAAAATCAACTTATAACAGTAGCGAGACCGTATTTTGAATATCAAATAAGTGATAGAAAAAAACTTTACTTACCAGATGGAATTACGGAATTAAGTGAGGTAGAGTATTTTGGATCTAGGCTAGATGAGGATACATTTAAAAATGCATTATTTAGTGATCCACGTTATTTAAGCCCTATTTCTGAGAAATCAAAGAAAACATTTACAGATGGTATACGTTCTATGGAAATTGATCAGTCAAATGCAATGTTGAAATACAAAAACTCCGCTGTACATAGTGATGAATCTATGGATAATGCAGCACTTTTACAAAAAAGTTTTGACTTTGTAAGTGGACATAGTGGTGCCTTAAAACTCTATCGTTTTGATTATATTGATAAGGGGAAAACGTCCTTCCGTTTTTATGAGGAGGGATTGCCTGTATTTAATAGCGATGGAATGGCGGAATTAAAGCAAGCATGGGGTTCAGGTGAAATCATGCAGTATGAAAGATCCTTTTTTGATCCAAGTTTCAAATTACCTAGTAAACAACTAAAAACTTCTCTCGCATCGGGTCGTACAGTGATGACATCATTAGAGAATAATCCGCAAATTGATAAAAATTCAATTCAGGATGTTGGAATTGGTTATAAGTTATCATTGGAAGATTCCATTAACGAAGGAAAAAACATTATTTTAAAGCCAATATGGTATGTAAAATGTGAAGAAAATGGTAAGCAAAAAATATTTGAATGGAGTGAGGGGGGACTAAATGGATTGGGATCGAATTAAAACCATATTTATTGTGACCTTTTTTGTTTTAGATCTCTTTCTTATCTTTCAGTTCATTCAAAAGCAAGATAGTAATCAATTGGAACTTGTGACAGAAACAAAAATTGATCAACAATTAAAAGAGTCTAAAATTACTATGGGGAGTTTTCCTAAAGAGCCGAAAAAAGAGTCGTTTATTATGGCGAAAAATAAAAGCTTTAAGGAAGAAGATGTGCAGTCTTTAAAAAATCAAACAGTGCATCTGCAAGAAGAATATAAGATAGAAAGTAAGTTGAAAGAACCATTTTTAAATGCAAAATCGTTATCAAAGGACAAGTATAATGATTTCTTAAAAAATTACGTGCTTGATGGGCAGAAATACGAGTTTGGGGCAATGAAAGATTCAAAAATTTATTTCTTTCAAAAGTATAAGGATAAGCCGATTTTCTACAACAATCATGCAATGATTGTTGTAGATTTGAATGAAAAAAATGAGCTTGTTTCGTATACACAAACAATGTTAACGGATTTGAAGGAAATGGGCGAAAGTGAAAAAACGAAAGAACAAGAAATTATCACTGCTCAAACAGCTTTAGAAAATATATATGTAAAAAATAAAATTGCAGAAAATACGCACGTGAAAGAGGCGCAGATTGGATATGCGACTTTAGCTGAATCTTCTTCTAATATACAAGTGCTTGCTCCAACGTGGAACTTAAAGACAGAGCAGAAAAAGGACTACTTTGTGAATGCAATTGAAGGACAAGTTATGGAATTAGGGGAAACTCAAGTGCCGGAAGAACATAATGGAGTGAGAAAGAATGAGTATGCATTTTAGTGTGCTTGCAAGTGGAAGTACAGGGAATATGCTATATGTAGGAACAGATGAAAAAAAATTGCTTGTCGATGCAGGTTTAAGTGGTAAAGCTACAGAGGCATTATTTAAGCAAGCCGAACTGAATATAAATGACATATCAGGTATTCTTGTAACACATGAGCATAGTGACCACATTAAAGGATTAGGTGTATTGGCGCGTAAATATGATTTGCCTGTTTATGCGAACGAGAAAACATGGAATGCAATGGAACATTTAATAGGTAATATCCCAACTGATCAAAAATTCATTTTCTCAGTAGGAGACGTGAAAACATTTGGGGATATTGAAGTTGAATCATTTGGTGTTTCTCATGATGCGGCAGAACCGATGTTTTATGCTTTTCATAACAATAATAGAAAGTTAGCTCTTATTACAGATACGGGCTACGTAAGTGACCGTATGAAAGGTGTTATTAAGGGAGCGAATGCTTTCGTATTTGAAAGCAATCATGATGTGGAAATGCTTCGTATGGGGCGTTATCCATGGAGCATTAAACGACGCATATTAAGTGATGTAGGTCACGTTTGTAATGAGGATGCTGCATTAGCGATGGCGGATGTTATTACAGACGAAACAAAACACATTTATTTAGCGCATTTAAGCTTGGATAATAACATGAAAGAATTAGCTCGTATGTCTGTATCACAAGTATTAGAAGAAAAAGGTTTTGGGGTTGGAGAATCCTTTAAAATACATGATACAGATCCAAAGATGCCTACAAAAATTCAATACGTATAATTCTTCATTTTAGTAAACAATAAAGGTGAATATAGTTGTTTTCAGGAAGATAGGTGAACAAATATGTCCTTTATTGATGAAGAAAAATATCGTATTAAACGTGCAGGGAAAAAGAAACATAAAGGTATTGTTATTTCTAGTATAGCGGGAACAATTGTAGGGGCTTCATTATTTGCATTTGGAGCGCCTTTATTTTCAAATGATGAAGGTAAGCTTCCGCAAGTTGAAGCGAGTGAAAAAAATATGGCTGAAGCTCAAAGCGGAAATGAGTCTGTTAAACAAGTTAGCTTTGTAGATGCTGTTGATCGTGCTTCGGAGGCTGTTGTGGGTGTTATTAATATTCAACGAGATGATTTTTCAGAGGCTGATTCGGAAGCTGGTACAGGCTCTGGTGTGATTTATAAGAGGACAGATGGACATGCGTATATTGTAACAAATAACCACGTTGTCGCTGGGGCGAATCGTATTGAAGTTAGCTTAAGTGACGGTAAGAAAGTTCCAGGTAAAGTATTGGGAACCGATGTAGTCACGGACTTAGCAGTACTAGAAATAGATGCGAAGCATGTGAAGAAAGTGATTGAAATTGGTGATTCTAATACCGTTCGTAGAGGAGAACCTGTTATTGCAATTGGAAATCCACTGGGGCTACAATTTTCTGGAACTGTCACACAAGGTATTATTTCGGCTAATGAGCGCATTGTTCCTGTGGATTTAGATCAAGATGGACATTACGATTGGCAAGTAGAAGTATTACAAACAGATGCGGCAATTAATCCAGGTAATAGTGGTGGAGCGCTTGTAAATGTATCTGGACAATTAATAGGTATTAACTCAATGAAAATTGCAGCAAAAGAAGTAGAGGGAATTGGACTAGCTATTCCAGTCACGAGAGCTGTTCCTATTATGAATGAGCTTGAAAAGTACGGTAAAGTAAAAAGGCCTTACGTTGGGATTGAACTAAGATCATTAAATGAGATTCCAAGTTACTATTGGTCAAAAACATTAAACCTACCAGGTAACGTAACAGAAGGAGTTTGTGTTTTAGATGTGAAAAGTCCTTCGCCAGGTACGGAAGCTGGTCTAAGAGAACATGATGTTATTGTGGCGGTAGATGGAAAAGCGGTGCACGATATTATTGGGTTCCGCACGGCCTTATATAATAAAAAAATTAATGATAAAATGACTCTTACTTTTTATCGTGGTACAAAACGAGCGACAACAACGGTGAAATTGGGCATTCAAAAGTATTAAAAACAGGAGGGCCTACCTCCTGTTTTCTATTGTAGAAAAGTGAGGTGAAGAATATGAATTTACCTTGTTGTTTAGAACATGTTGAATTAGCATTAGATATCATTGTGGATGAGTGTGAAGTTGCGCCAGTTATTAACAATGTGGATAACTCTGAAGAAAAGAAAAAAACATGTGAATTTTGTCAAAATGAGGCGACATATGTTGTATCGAACACAGATTCTCACACAATATGTGGGTAACATTTGTGGATATGTGGATAAGTGCTGTGGATAACGTGTTTGTAAGGTGGGGAATAGATGTGAATATCTCGATTGTTTCAATCGGAAAATTAAAAGAAAAATACTTAAAACAAGGTATAGCAGAATACTTAAAACGATTATCTTCTTACGCAAAAGTAGAAGTAATTGAATTGCCAGATGAAAAGGCACCAGAAAATTTAAGTGAAGCAGAAATGTTAATTGTAAAAGAAAAAGAAGGCATACGTATACTGGATAAAATTTCTGATGATGCGCACGTTATTGCGTTAGCAATAGAAGGAAAACAAAAATCATCAGAAGAATTTGCAGCAAGTCTAGATCGTCTTGCTACATATGGAAAGAGTAAAGTAACGTTTGTAATTGGTGGATCACTTGGACTTAGCTCAGAAGTAATGAAGCGTTCAAACGAATCTCTGTCTTTCTCAAAGATGACATTACCACATCAATTAATGCGTCTAGTATTGCTTGAGCAAGTGTATAGGGCTTTTCGTATTAATCGCGGGGAACCGTATCATAAATAGTTGTATACCAGTACATTAAAACGGCTACATATGTGGCCGTTTTCTATATTTCACAATATGTAATAGGGTGAACAGTATGAAGCCAAAACAACTACTAAGTTTATATATAGAAAATTTTTTAGTGAATGAATTACAAAAATTGGGTTTCCGTTATGCAAAGAGTGTACCTAAATTTTCTCGTACACAAGGTGATTTTGAGCTAACTTTTAGTTTTTCACTCAGTAAATGGGACTCTGAAGATTATTGTGAGTTTTGGACTATGTGGGGTGTTACGTCAAAAAAGTATTCTAAATGGTATAAAGAACAATGGGGAAATAAGCTAGTAAATAATTCAATAGTCGGAGATGCAGAGTGGAATATTCCAGGCTGGAGAAGGAGTACACGGTATTGGAAGCTCACGAATTCAGAATATGATAGGGCGGAATTTAGTGCGTTTATAGATAATGTAATGAATGTTGGAATTCCATATTATTCGCAAATTGATGACTGGGATAATGCGGCAGATTATGCAACAAGGAGTCCAATTATTTTTTATGAAAAAATATGTGATTTTTATATGATGTCAGGGCAAGAAGAGAAAGCAAAAGAAATCCTTGCGAGAGGTATTCAAGAGATTAAAGATAGAAAACATGATAGCTATATGCAGCTTTCGGAAATTGAAAAGAGGTTGAAGAAGTATTTTATGCAGTAAACCTTCATTTCCTAAAATAAGTATGTTTCTATTTCTAAAAAAGTATGCTGTAATATGAAGAGGAAAAAGTATAAGTAGTCAGAGAAGTGAGGAATTAAAGGTGAAGAAGTTTAAGAAGTTTTACTTGGAGATTACGAGTGTATGTAATCTTGCGTGCAGCTTTTGTCCGCCGACGGAAAGGCAGAAGCAATTCATTTCTGTAGAGGATTTTGCTAAAAGATTAGACCAAATTAAACCTCACACAGACTACATTTATTTGCACGTGAAGGGTGAGCCGTTGCTCCACCCGAAAATAGATCAACTATTAGATTTAAGCCATGAAAAAGGGTTTAAAGTTAATATTACAACGAACGGAACGTTAATTAATAAGAGAAGGCATAGGCTGTTAAATAAGCCTGCGTTAAGACAAATGAATTTTTCGCTGCACAGTTTTGATGGACACCCAGGATCGCAAGATAAAGAGGGCTATGTAAGGAGTATACTTTCTTTCATTAGAGAGGCGACAAGTCAATCGGATTTAATCGTTTCACTAAGATTATGGAATTTAGCGCAAGATAATAAAACAAATGCTGAAATCCAGAAAAATAGGGATTTATTATCTATAATTGAAAATGAGTTTGATCTATCTTATCAAATTGAAGAGAAGCTTACACCAGGAAAAGGTATAAAAATTGCGGAACGTGTCTTTATTAATCAAGACTACGAATTCCAGTGGCCGGCATTACATGAAGAAGAGGATGATGGAAAAGGGTTCTGTCATGGACTTCGTAATCAGGCTGGAATTTTAGCGAACGGAACTGTTATTCCTTGTTGCTTAGATGGTGAAGGTATCATCAATCTTGGTAATATTAATACTGATTCATTTTCTAACATTATTGAAGGCGATAGAGCGAAAAATATTGTAGATGGATTTTCAAAAAGAGTTGCAGTAGAAGAACTATGTAGAAAGTGCGGATACCGCAAAAGATTTGGAAAGTAATATAGAATAAGCCCTCATAAAGCGAGGGCTTATTTTTATTTCTCATAAGAACGCTCTAATTCATCAATTAAGGAACCGACGTAAGAAACAGCTTTACGGATTGCATCTGGTTTTGACATATCTACTCCAGCGTGTTTCATTAATTCCAGTGGTTTCATTGTACCTCCTGCGCGAAGTACATCAAGCCAACGATCAACAGCAGGTTGTCCCTCTTCTTTAATCATTTGAGCTACAGTAGTAGATGCAGTTAAGCCCGCAGAATATGTGTAAGAATATAAGCCCATATAATAGTGAGGTTGACGCATCCATGTTAAGCCAGCGCCTTCATCGATTTCTACGGAATCTCCCCAGAATGTCGAAAGGACCTTTGTTTTTATTTCAGTTAAAGTTGTAGCTGTGAGTGCTTGCCCTTCTTCCGCTAGGGTATATACTCGTCTTTGATATTCTCCCTCAAGTAGATGGGTAACGAAGTTGTGGTAATATGTGCCGAGTAGTTGCAGAATAACCCATCTACGCATTCTCTTATCGTCAGTAGTCGCTAGTAAATGCCGGGCTAATAGTAATTCGTTCATCGTTGATGGTGCCTCAACAAAGTACATAGATGGACGTACATTCATAATGCGCTGATTTTTATTGGCTAAATAAAAATGACCAGCATGTCCAAATTCATGAGCTAATGTGAAGCATCCACGCATCGTATTTTGCCATGTAATTAAAATGTAAGGATGGGAACCATATGGGCTAGAGCAGAAAGCACCTGTTGATTTTCCGATATTATCTGCAAGGTCTACCCATCTTTCCTTAAAGCCTGTTTCGATAATCGTATTATATTCAGGTCCTAATACTTTTAAAGATTCTTGAATTAATTTACCAGCTTCATCGTATGTGATGGTTGGATTAAATTCAGGATCTAACGGTGCGTGTAAATCGCAGAAGAGCATTTGATCGAGACCTAATACTTTCTTTTTTAAATCTGCAAAACGGCGCATATGAGGCGCTAATTCGTTATAAATAATATCTAGTTGGTTGTTATACATTTCAAGTGGAACTTTTTGAGGTTCTAAAAGCATATGGGTAACAGACTCGTACTTACGTAAACGAGAAAGTGTCACTTGTTTTTTTACTTCAGTAGCATACGTTGTTGCAACTGTATTTTTATATCGTTTCAATGTGGAAACAAATGATGAATATGCTTTTCTGCGTATATATGCGCTTGGAGAAAATTCATATTTACTTTCAAATAATGCAAACGATACAGGTAAATCATTTCCTTGTTCATCTTGTATAGAAGGGAAATCCATATCGGCTAATTTAGTCATGCCGTAAATTTTGTAGGGAGAACTATGAACTTCGCCGAGTGCAGCAAGAGCTTCTTCTGTTTCAGGAGAGAGCGTGTGCTGCCTTTTTTGTAGTATTTCTAGTAACGATTTACGGAAAGGCTCAAGTTTTGTTTCCTCAGTTAAATATTTTTCAATTGTTCCTTCTTCAAAGGAGAGAATTTCATTATGAATAAAGGATAGTGCGGTATGTACTTTCGTCCCTAAAGCGGAAATTTTGGAAGAGTTCGCTTGAATAACTGGATCTGTACGATCAGCGGATTCTTTTAAATTTGCATATGTGCCGAGTTTTATTAACTTCATTAAAAGCTCTTCTTCTAAAAGTAGGCAATTTAATAAGGTAGCGGAGCCAGTGTGTAATTGTCCTTTAAATGCATCAAGTTTTTTTATATCGTCCGTTAATACACGTAATGCATTTTCCCACTCTTTGTCAGATTCGTATAAATCAGAAAGATCCCATGTCAATTCAGTAGAGATTTCTGCGCGAATAAGGCGTTTCTCAATTACATTTTTCATTTGTTATATCCCCCTTATTATAAGTATCTAAAAACATGATACTAGAAAATTCAGTAAAATGAAAATATTTTACATTTTTATACATGAAAAAGAAGGACAAGCATAAAGATGCTTGTCCTTTTAGTTAGATTTAAAAATTAATATACTTTATCACCGTTGAAAATAGAGTTTTTCACGACTACATAATCTACAGTACGAATTGAGTCTAATTTTGTTCCACCAGCGTAAGAGATAGAAGATTGAAGATCTTGTTCCATTTCGATTAAAGTGTCTTCTAAAGAACCTTTATGCTCAACGAACATTTTCTTACCTTCAACGTTTTTCTTCTCACCTTTTTGGAATTCAGAAGCAGAACCGAAGTACTCTTTATAAAGCTTGCCATCTTTTTCAATTGTTTCCCCTGGAGACTCTTCATGACCAGCGAATAGAGAACCGACCATAACCATAGTCGCTCCAAATCGAATTGATTTAGCTACGTCGCCGTGCGTACGAATACCACCGTCAGCGATAATTGGTTTACTTGCAGCTTTTGCACACCAGCGAAGTGCAGCTAGCTGCCAACCACCAGTTCCAAAGCCTGTTTTAATTTTAGTGATACAAACTTTACCAGGTCCAATACCAACTTTTGTTGCGTCAGCACCAGCGTTTTCTAATTCTCTTACCGCTTCAGGAGTTCCAACGTTTCCAGCGATAACGAAGCTTTCTGGTAAATGTTTTTTAATATGTTGAATCATGTTGATCACAGCATTAGAGTGACCATGTGCGATATCGATTGTAATGTATTCAGGTGAAAGTTGCTCAGCAGCTAATTGTTGTACGAATTCATACTCGTCTTCTTTAACACCAACGCTGATTGAAGCAATTAATCCACGTGATTGCATATCTCTAATGAATGAGATTCGTTTCTCTGGTTGGAAACGATGCATGATATAGAAGTAATTATTTTCAGCTAAATAAGTTGCGATTCTTTCATCTATAATTGTTTGCATATTTGCAGGTACGACAGGTAATTTAAATTTATGTTTTCCTAAAGTGACAGTTGTATCACATTCAGATCGGCTGTTCACAATACATTTTGCAGGAATTAATTGAATGTCTTCATAGTCAAATACGTTTTCCATCATTTACACCCCTAAAATACGAATATTTTATTTTTATTGATTAAAAATGTTCGTCCATAGGATAATTTACATCATTTTTATTAAGAAGTCAAAGATTTTCTTAACGTTTTTTTTGAAAAAGGCTAATATCTTTTAAAAATAACGTTAAAAACGAATTTAAATGGTTTTTATATGTATAACGTTCGTTTATAAAAAAAGTAAGGAAAGTTTCGATAATTGCATAAAATTATATGTGTGCTTCTTATTTTGGATGAGGGGGCTGGGGAAATACTATGAAAAAGTTAATACTAACAATAGGAATAACTTTGTTGATTGTTGCTGGATGCAGCAATAATGATGCATTTGATAAGGCGAAGAAACAAGGAGATTTAGCACTGGAAAATAAAGAATACGATAGAGCAGTCGCATCTTTTGAATTAGCATTAAAAGAAAATAAGGATGACCGAGAAGTAAGGCTGAAGATGAATCAAACGAATAAAATGATTGAAGTATTGCAGGAAAGTAATATAGACCGGGCAATTTCGTTATTAAGAGAAATTGAAAATGATTCTGCTAGTTCAGTTATATTAGCGAAACAAGCAAAAGAAAAACGAGAAGCTTTATCTAATCAAAAAGATGAGGAAGAAAAATATAAGCAAATGCTTGCTAAAGTAGAAGAGTTGAAAAACCAACAGAAGTTTGTGGATGTAAAAGAGCAACTGAACGTAATTATTAGGGAAACGAAAGGGAAAGAACAGTTTAAAGTATATTATCAAAATGCGAATGAACAAATTACACAGATTGTGCCGAGGGCAATAGATGTAGATAAAAGAAAAGATGAGAATCTTAAGGAAGAAAAAGTAAAAGAAGAAAATAAAAATGAAGAGAAGTCGAAAGTAGAAGAGCTTAAGAAAGAAAGTGCTATTACCGGTCAGAAGGTAGAGTATATTACTAAATTAAATAGTATTGAGGAGAGTTTGAAGAAACTCGATTACTTATATGAGAACGGAATTACAACTGAAATGAAAGAGGGTGAGAGCAAAAGATACGAGGCATGGGATAAAGCATTAAATGAGATTTATGGTGTTTTGAAAATGCAACTTCCTACAAATGAAATGAACACTTTGAGAGAGAAACAGCGTGAATGGATTACGTATCGAGATCAAAAGGCGGAGGAAGCTTGGAATGAATCCGGGCAGGGGACATTGTCAGGTTTAGCAAGTATTTCATCGAATGTAAATAGTACGAAGGAAAGGTGCTATCAGTTAGTTGAACAGTATATGAAGTGATAGAGGTTTATTTTTATAATGGAATAATTTTTTGAAATAGAAAATTTCTATATAAAAAGGTGGATCACGAATGATTCGCCTTTTTATGTGAGCTTTCAAGTATAATGAAAAAGGTGATAATAACGTATATGATGATTCATTGATAGGAAAAGCGAAAAAAGAAAATAATATAGAATAAAAAGAGGTTAATATATGAGTAAAAAAAGTTTTTCTGATTATGCATTAAGTAAAGAAATTGTAAGAGCACTTACTGGTTTAGGATATGAACATCCAACGGAAGTGCAAGGAGAGGTTATTCCAGTTGCCTTGCAAAAGAAAGACCTTGTCGTGAAATCGCAGACTGGAAGTGGAAAAACCGCTTCATTTGGCATACCACTTTGTGAAATGGTGGAGTGGGAAGAGAATAAGCCCCAAGCTTTAGTTTTAACACCGACGAGAGAGCTTGCGGTGCAAGTAAAAGAAGATATTACGAATATAGGCCGCTTCAAAAGGATTAAGGCTGCTGCAGTTTATGGTAAATCTCCATTTGCACGTCAAAAATTAGAGTTAAAGCAAAAAACACATATTGTAGTTGGGACTCCTGGCCGTGTGTTAGATCATATTGAAAAAGGTACCCTTTCTTTAGAGTGTTTGAAGTATTTAGTTATTGATGAAGCAGATGAAATGTTGAATATGGGCTTTATTGATCAAGTAGAGGCAATTATTGACGAACTACCTACAAAACGAATGACTATGCTATTTTCGGCAACACTTCCAGAAGATGTTGAAAAATTATCTCGTAAGTATATGGATTCGCCAGCGCATATTGAAATTAAGGCTGCTGGGATTACAACAGACAAAATTGAACATACACTTTTTGAGACGATAGAAGAGGAGAAGCTTTCACTTCTTAAGGATGTAACAACGATTGAGAATCCAGATAGTTGTATTATTTTTTGCCGTACACAGGAAAATGTAGATCACGTATTTAGACAGTTAAAGCGCGTTAACTATCCTTGTGACAAAATACATGGCGGTATGGTACAAGAAGATCGTTTTGAAGTTATGGACGATTTCAGAAAAGGAAAGTTCCGTTATTTAGTAGCGACAGACGTAGCAGCTAGAGGGATTGATATTGATAATATTACACATGTTATTAACTATGATATTCCATTAGAAAAGGAAAGTTATGTACATCGTACAGGAAGAACGGGACGAGCTGGTAATAATGGAAAAGCTATTACATTCATAACGCCGTATGAAAATAGATTCTTAGAAGAGATTGAGGAATACATCGGATTTGAAATTCCAAAGGCACTTTCACCTTCAAAAGAAGAGGTTATAAAAGGGAAAGCAGCATTTGAGGAAAAGATACATGCTAAACCAATTATAAAGAAAGATAAAAATGCAGACCTAAACAAAGGAATTATGAAATTGTACTTTAATGGCGGGAAGAAAAAGAAAATTAGGGCGGTAGATTTCGTCGGTACAATTGCTAAAATTAAAGGTGTTACAGCAGAAGATATAGGCATTATTACAATCCAAGATAATGTTTCTTACGTTGAAATATTAAATGGAAAAGGACCGCTTGTTTTAAAAATCATGAAAAATACAACGATTAAAGGGAAACAATTAAAAGTCCATGAAGCAATTAAGTAAACAAAAAAGCTATCCAATGTAACAGATGGATAGCTTTTTTATTTAAGATTCTTTTAAATCATCAACTAATTTTTCTGCTAAACGTCTATACATATTACTCATAGCCACGAAGGATGTTAGTAATAAAAACTTTTCTAGCGTTGGATCTTCTAAGGAAGAAACCTCGTTTACATCCGTAACGCGTTTGTTTACGTCTTGTTTAAAGCTTTCTACATTGGTTTCAGTAAGAGAAAGATAATCTTTATATAGAGTGTTTAATTCGAATGTATCATCGTTTATTAAAGGTGCATTTATGTTTTCTAAGGAGCTTTTTATATCATTAATGGAAAGGGCTCCTTTTAATTGATAAATTAAGCTGATTAAAATCATATGCTCTTTTGAATACTTTTTATTTTTGATAGGGATGAATAATTTCCCTTTTGCGTAATTGTTAATCATTGTTTTTGTTAATACTTTTTCATCGTCAGTTCTTGTTGTATCCGCATAAGTATTCTCAAATAGTTGAACGACTTGATCTACATATAAGTCGACATTTGGGATATCTTCAAGTTTAATGTTTTTTTCTAAATGTAATGATTCAAGTAATTTATTTATATTTTCCACGTAGAACCCCTCACTTTTATAACTTAGTGGAACTTAATGTTTAGTATATCTTTAAATATGGTATTACGAAACGAATGAAATGTAAATGTTGACCTGTATGGATAATGTGTATATAATTACATGTAGTTATCAAAACTACATGTAATTATATGAGGGGTGTTTATATGAATGCTTATGTAAGAGAACCGGTTAATGCATTTACTCACTTAGGAGGAGCTGTATTATCATTTATTGCATTATTAGCTATGCTTGTGAAAGTTTCTGTTAAGATGCCATCTTTTGCTGCAATTACAGCTGTTATTTTATTTGGTATCGGGATGATGGTCCTTTATATGGCATCAGCTGTGTATCATAGTGTTGTAGCGAGTGAACGTGTTATTTATTTCTTTAGGAAGCTAGATCATTCTATGATTTTTATATTAATTGCAGGTACATATGCACCCTTTTGCTTAATTACATTAAATTCGGCAAATGGTTTGCTATTATTTTGTTTAGTTTATGGAACTGCGATTTGTGGTATTGTTTTTAAAATGTTTTGGTTTAATTGTCCAAGATGGTTATCGACAGCAATTTATCTTCTGATGGGTTGGTTAATTGTTCTATTCTTTGCACCGCTAGCTGATAATTTAAGTACAGGAGGTATTCTTTTCCTAGTACTTGGAGGTATTTTTTATACGATTGGTGGGTTTATTTATGGTGCGAAGCCAAAATGGTTGGAGTTTAAATATATGGGACACCATGAAATTTTTCATGTTTTTGTATTGTTAGGTAGTCTTGCGCATTTTCTAAGTGTATATTGTTACGTAATTTGATAAAAAAACGCCACGCGATGTCTGTTATGTGGCGTTTTTTTATTACCTGATTGGAATCATGTATTGTATAAAATAATTATGGGATAAAATGTAAGTTTCTGTGTTCGCATAATAAACATAGGATAAGAAATATGTGATATACTTTGAGAAGTTTATAATGAATGAAATATGGAGGACTATAATTATGGCAATACTTGTAACAGGTGGAGCAGGATATATTGGTAGTCATACATGCGTAGAATTACTAAATAACGGTTACGAAATTATAGTAGTAGATAATCTTTCGAATAGCTCAGTAGAGTCTATAAATCGAGTGAAAGAGATAACAGGAAAACAGTTTAAGTTTTATAAAGAAGATATTTTAAATCGCGAAGCACTGGATACGATTTTTGAAGAAAATACAATTGAAGCTGTTATTCACTTTGCGGGCTTTAAGGCCGTAGGAGAATCAGTAGCAATTCCGTTAACGTATTATCATAACAACATTACAAGCACATTAGTGCTATGTGAAGTGATGCAGAAGCATGATGTGAAGAAAATGATCTTCAGTTCGTCTGCAACAGTGTATGGTATCCCAGAAACATCACCAATTACGGAGGAGTTTCCATTAAGTGCAACAAATCCATATGGTCAAACAAAATTAATGATTGAGCAAATTATGCGTGATGTAGCATTTGCAGATGCAGGATGGAGTATTGCATTACTTCGTTACTTCAATCCATTTGGAGCGCATGAAAGTGGGCGTATTGGAGAAGATCCAAATGGAATTCCAAATAACTTAATGCCATATGTAACACAAGTAGCGGTAGGGAAGTTAGAGGAATTAAGTGTATTTGGAAATGACTATCCAACAAAAGATGGCACGGGTATCCGTGATTATATTCATGTTGTAGACTTAGCAAATGGCCATGTGAAGGCGCTTGAAAAGGTACTTGGCACTACTGGGATAGATGCATACAATCTTGGTACAGGTACGGGCTATAGTGTATTAGAAATGGTTGAAGCATTTGAAAAAGTTTCAGGCAAGGAAGTTCCTTATAAAATTACGGAACGTCGTCCTGGTGATGTTGCAGTATGTTTTGCAGATGCATCAAAAGCGAAGCGTGAATTAGGATGGGAAGCACTACGCGGATTAGAAGAGATGTGTGCAGATTCTTGGAGATGGCAATCAAATAACAAAAATGGCTATCTAGAAGTTTAATAAACAGATAAAAAAATGACCTTTGCATAAGCAAGAGGTCATTTTTTTATCTGTTTATTTTCCATTAAGTTTATTGCCCATTTTAGTAAAGAAAGTTCGTTGTCTCATAGAGGTGTTTGACTGACAAAATGTATAGTAGTCAATATCTTTAATATAAGTAAAGAGTCTAGAAATAGCATATAAGAATGTAATAGAAGATCCGAGTGCAAAACTAATACCGTAACCATCGAATCCAAATGGTAGTAGAAGAAGACTTAATAACAGGTTTGCAAAAAAGAACAGAGCCGATGTTCGAAATGCCCCTTTACGATCTTCAAAATATAAGAGGAGTAACGTGATGACGAGGACCATCCCGTTTGCATAAGCACCAATCATAGTCAGCTGCAAAATGGAGTATTCAAGTGTTACGTTCCCGGATTGTGAACTAAACATCCATATTATAAAAATAATAAGTAAAGAAAAAATACCTTGATTACGAAGTATTCGTTCCATTTCTTGCTTTAGGACAAAATTCATCGAATCTTTTAATTGTAAAATTGTATTTAATGTCGCTCCATCGTTAACTGAACCGAAGAATTTCTTATACCTTTCATAAAACCTTGTTTCAATGGATACTACGAAAAAGATATATGTTGGGATAATACTTAAATAAGCCCAGAAAACAGAGGTATCATATACTTGATGATAAATAAACGTGTTTTCAATATTTCCTCGTCCTTCTCCGAACCAAATAACAAAGTTACATACCCAAATGCCGATATTGTAAAACAAGCTCGACCAAAATAGTTCTGGATATTTATCTAAATAAGAAAGAAAGGTAAATTGTTCAGTAGCATCACTATTTGGAAACATTCGTACAATAACTATACTTAACCACACTAATGTAATGAAAGTCCCGATTGTAAAAGCAATTAAAAGTAATAGGGCAAATCCATGTTCTATTCCAAGTGTCGGATGCCAGTAAGCTATAAGCGCAATTCCAGATAAGGAGAAAATGGAACCAATTAAAAATGCAAGAGCGATAGACTGATAATCTTTAGCTGCTGTTAAATAAATGGATTGAATCCAAATAATATTTAAAGCTAAAAATAAAAATAGCATCACAATTTTATAATACAAGGCTAATGGTGTAAAAATTGCAAACAAAATCCATAAGATAATAGCTAAGAAAAGTGTGATTTTCGTCATTCCTAAAAAGGAAGAAAATACTTTATCAGCTTATTGTTCGTATAAAAGGTCAGCCACATATCTAGTTACGATGAGTTGTAAGGCACCATATATGATTTGAGAAAAAATAAAGCAGTATGAAATTGAAATTGTGAAAAGGCGCTGTTCCTCAATTGAAATAGAATGGAATAAACTTAAAATGTATCGAATAGCTGTTACTGCTAAAATAACGACTAACCATGGACCGGCTGTAACAAATAATGAAAATCCGTACGCTTTTATTCTTGAAGAATAGTAGTCTTCTTGGAATAATTTTTGTAAACGAAATCCTATTCCTGCCATGTTTTTTTACCTCTTTCTAAGTAGAGCTTACGATAACTATCAACGACACCTGATAATTGATAGTGCGCTTCAATACGATTGCGCCCATTATCCCCAAATTGTTGAATGGATTCGGGGTGACGATAATACCACTCTAAATGAATGGCAACTTGCTCGGGAGATACAGGTGGTACAACAAATCCACATTGCCCGTAAGGATCTTCGTCTTGCCCGTAAATTAACTCCCTACAAGAACCGACATCTGTAACAACCCATGGTAATCCTGCCGCCATTCCTTCTAACATAGCTAATGGTTGCCCTTCAGATATACTTGTTAATACAAGAATATCCGTTTGTTTTAAGTAATCTTTAATATTTACTTTGCCGGTCATTATTACATGCTCTTCTAATCCTAGTTGTTGAATTAAATCACGACATTCCTGAGCATATTCTGCTTCTTCCGTATCAGGACCTAGTAAATAAAATATAAATGGAATATTTTTTTCAAATAATAATTTAGCTGCATAAATCATTGTTTTTACATCTTTAATTGGCACAACTCGTATAATAGCGGAAATGATGAGTTTATCCGAATTATACTTTGATTTACGTAACCCTTTATAGTCAGATAAAGTAACGCCATTTGGAACGATTTTTAGTTTATGAGCCGGGGCACCTAATTCTTTTTGATATGCACTATTTCGGCCGAACAACGTAATTACATCAGCTGCTTGTTCATATGCTTGATGAGACAAGTGATGAAAGAAAGAAACCCATCTTTTTTTGTATTCAATTGGTATCCAAGTAGACTGTAGTATTTCTTCTTCACGTTCCCGAGAATAAATACCGTGTTCGGTTAGAATAAATGGTATATCAGATTTGGCGCTAATTGCAGCACCAAGCAGTCCGCCATAACCTGTCGATACAGAATGAATAAGATCTAATTCAGGAAAATCAATTTGTAAAATTTGAATGATTGGTGTGAACATAGATCTCCACATCCAAAAATAATTTAAGAAAGAACCACTACTTTCTTCATATAAATAGCTTTCTTTAACAATTTCATAAAACTCACGACTTTCAAAGAAGGAATGGAGTGTTCCTAGCTTTTGTTTATCCCCTAATATTTGTAATGCTGTTGTATCGTTGGCTTGAAATGTAAACCATTTTTGAAGTGTCTGTACTTCTTGTTCAGTTAAATTAGTTTTTACATGTTTTGATTCATTTTCTGACTGCAAAGGAATCATAATGATATCTTTTACGTTGCTCGGAATTTCATATTGATATTCAGCTTCTGTTTTTACTTGAGGGACTATCGCAAAAATCGTAAATTCATGTTCTTTAAACTGCTGGATAATCATTTGAACCCAGCTTGCTACCCCTCCACTTACAAAGGGGTAACTGCCTTCGACGACCAAACCTATTCTCATCTGTTATTCTCCTTTAATTGGGATCGTAGCGCTGGCTTTCGTTAACGTAACGCTATAAATTTGGGAATCAAGCTTTTTAACCGTACCGTAAGAGAATGAGCCAGGTTGTATCTTCTTACCTTCTTCTACACGTATAATTGTTGAAGTATGGTTTGGTAACCCTTTATATGCAATGTGAACAGCATCATTTTCATAAGAAACATCTAGGTCACCAGTTTGATAAATTTTCATAGAAGCAGTTGCTTCACTTTGGGTCATACTTTTTATATAAGGATATTTTTCTCGTATTTCTTTAATTGTCGTTTTATAAGCTTTAAATAATTCTTCCCATGTTAAGTCACCTGAGCGTTTTTCATCAAGGATATCATCTGGATGGACGAAATGTGAGATAACCCCTAAATTTGCGGTAACATCAGTTAAGATAAATTGCTCTTCATCCGTGATAGCATAGCCACTCGTAATACGCGGGAAGTGATAAATGTTTTTGTTATATTCATCTGGTCCAAATTCTTGAATTAAACTGCCGTTACTTTTACTTCCCACATATAGAGAAGCAACTGTTTCCATAGTTGGAACCGCGTCGTTTAATGCACTTAATCCAGTTGTATTTATAATATTGGATGGTGGTACATAGGTTTTTAGTTTTTCGTTTGGAAAGAAGTTATACACGAGTTTTTGTAGGGCATCTAAGGAGCTCTCCATATCCTCTTTTGAATTCCACGGAACATATTCAAGTGCTTTATCTACTGGGTCTGGTGGTAATAATAAAGGTTGATGGTTATAGCCATGAATACCGATTTCTCCACCGTGACTTAATAATTCTCTTCCAAATAATAAATAGGTATTTCTATTTTTACCCGTGAAATCTTCAAAAGGTGGTGTTACTTTATTTTGGTATGTCCCAATTGCAACACCCGTATATTTAATATCAAGCTCTTCAGAGATATCCTTCATATTTTTCCACCAATGTTTTTTATAAAATTCTTCAACAGAAATTTTTTCTTTTGTTAAGTTTTTTAGTTCTCCCTGTGGAATTGGAGATGGGAAGTCATCGATATACATAATCTCCGCTCCAAGTTGTGCTGTAGCGAAAGTCGGAAAAATAGTACCCAGTGATTGAACGAACATACCTCTACCTAATTTATCGTTCAATGCTGTTGTATTCCAATATAAGACTTTTCCTTCACCGTAGTCATTGGTCCAAAGGATGGGAGTATCTTCCGCTGTAATCCAAGTATTAGTTGTATTCTCATCTAGCGTAATATTCATTGAGCTATGAGTAAACAATGGAGAAGAACTTGAGAGATCTGGATAACCAGGGAATAAAACTTCCTCAAAGGTTAATCCTTTTGCATCTTTGAAACCTTCTTTTTTTGTAATACCAAATAATGTGTTCCAGGAAGGATCTGAATCAAGTCGGTTTGCGATAATAATCCTTCCGCCCATTTGTACAAAATTTTGAATATCAGCTTGTGGAAGTTGCTCCATTATTTCACCTGTAATAATAATCCCTGTATAGGGAGAGGGAGTAAGTCCCTTAATTTCACTAGCTGTAATATTTTTATAGTGTAGGTGTGCGTAATCCATTGCCTTCTTCGTATTAAATTCGACTTGTTGTCCTAATTTATTATCCGTTTTTAAAACGTATAATTGCATTTTCTGTCCATTTTGAGCTACATCTTTCGCTTTGAGTGTTTTAACAGTATCTGTTTCTTTAGTTTTAGGAACAGAAAATTTTTGATAAAAATTTTCTGTTCGATATATAAGGATGGATATAATTAAGAGAATTAAAAGTGTTGATTCCAACCTGCTTCTTATACAGAATTGGGGATTTGACACAATCAAAAATACATCCTTGAATTTTATACATGGTGTATTGTGGGAAGACTTCGATAAACAGGTTATTGCGAAAGATGAATGGAGTCAAAATTGGATGCGCTATTTTAAACAACAAAGTAATAAAATTGTAACGTTTACCGTTACTCCAAATAACGTATCTAAAAAATATAGTTCTATAAATGGATTTATTCCCACAATTAATCCGAATGATATTTATGATAAATAGCAATTATTAGGAATGAGAAACTATCAAGATTGACTATGACAGTTTGGGCCAGTAATACGATTATCTTATAAAGATGAATGTATTACTGACCGGTCCATTCTATAATATTCTATGTTAGAAATTAGTAGAGTGAGATAGGAACAATGCATTATCCTATTAATTTTTTATAGAAATAAAAAACGTAATATTGAAAAGAATTCCAATACTTGTATCATGGTCAGAGTACGTTTATAATCAAGGAATCCTATTTAATGTTCTGATAGGCTTATTTATTATTGAAAGCGTTTTAAATTCTGGCCCTTTTTAAGGTAGGAAGTCTGACTTATTTAGATTAAAAATTATGTATGTAGTTTTAAATAGGAAGAAAAATAATAAAGGATTACTTTATATTGTGGGGAGGTTAAAAGTGTGAAAGGGAAAGACTTTCACACGAATATATATGGGTTACGTAGGATTATTACTTTCAGGTGCAGCTTTATTTTTAAATAGTCTTGTTATATTGGGCAAAGTAGAGATGAAAAGCGCAGGTGTCTTTAATTTATTTGTAGGGGCATTACAAATTATTATACCGTTTTATTTAATTATGATTTCTGATCAAAGTAATTGGACGGTATATTCATATGCAGCTACCTTTTTATTTGGTTTAACTTATTTATATGTAGGCGTTACTTTTATTAAAGGAATGGATAGTAGTGGACTAGGCTGGTTCTGTATTTGGGTAGCAATTATTGCCCTATTCTATATGGTCGTTTCATTTGTTCAATTCCACGATGTTGTTAATGCGTTAACATGGTTTATGTGGGCATTACTTTGGTATTTATTCTTTGTGTTAAATGCACAAAAAAAGAATATCAATCAATATCTTGGCAGAATTGCATTTGTACAATCATGGGTAACATTGACGTTGCCTTCACTCTTTTATTTTATGGGAGTATGGGGAGAAGGCTTCGTATATGAACTATGGGTTTATGTATCAGTAATTTCTATTTTATATTTCTGCTATTGTATTTTTAAATATCGAGTACGTTAATATATTTTCTGTAGAAAAGCATGGAATCGTTAAATGAGTTCCGTGCTTTTTATATATGAGCATTTATAATGGAGAGGTAGTATTTTACAATTTATCAAAATGGGGATGATGAAGTTGAAAAAAGTATTGGTGCTAGGGGGAACAAGGTTTTTTGGTAAACATTTAGTAGAAGCACTTTTGCAAGATGGACACGATGTAACGATTGCGACGAGAGGGATTACAGAAGATCCTTTTGGAAGTGCAGTAAAAAGGCTGATTGTCGATAGAGAAGACAAAAAACAACTTGCAGAGCGTCTAGAAGATAAAAGTTATGATATCGTATACGATAATTTATGCTATAGCTCGAATGCAGCAAAGGTAATATGTGAAGTGTTACGAGGAAAAACGAAGAAATACGTTATGACATCTTCAATGGCTGTTTACGAGCCAGCAATAGGCCTGTTAGAAGAGAACTTTAATCCGTATGAGTATGCCATTACGTATGGGGATAGGAAGGATTTTAATTATGGTGAAGGCAAGCGATTAGCTGAAGCTACTGTATTTCAACAAGCAACATTCCCAGTTGTTGCAGTGCGTTTTCCAGTTGTTATTGGAGAAAACGATTATACGAAAAGGTTACAATTTTACGTTGAACATATTGCGTGGCAAGAGCCTGTTGCGGTGAATCATTTAGATGGAGAATTGTCGTTTATACATGAAGAAGAAGCTGGCCAATTTTTAGCTTGGTGCGGGGTGGAAAGTATAGAAGGGCCAATCAATGCTTGTAGTAACGGAGTAGTTTCTACTAGAGAAATCATTCATTTCATAGAAGAAAATACGGGAATAAAAGCACTCGTTCAAGAGGTAGGAGATAATGTAGCGCCTTATAATGAAGTGATTAATTGTACATTACATAATGGAAAAGCTAGTGAATTAGGATTCCCGTTCCGAGAGTTGAAAATAGACATAGAACAAGTATTACGTTGTTACATACATGCAATGAAATAATCATAAATCCCCCGGTGGCAATCCGGGGGATTCTGGAGGATTTCGACAATACTAATTTTACATTACTAAACTTACCTTATACGCACGACTAATGTTTTTGTGATTGAATTGCTTGTAAATACTTTTCATTTACCCGGTCCCAGTTCACTGTATGCCACCAATTGGTAACAAATTCTGGACGCCGATTTTGATACTTTAAATAATAGGCGTGTTCCCATACATCGATGACGAGTAATGGAATTTTACTTTCTTGCAAAGGTGTATCTTGATTGGGTGTACTCATAACGGAAAGTTCCTCACCATCCATAACAAGCCATCCATAGCCACTTCCAAAACGACTAATAGCTGCTTTGGAAAGTTGATCTTTTAAGTTGTCAAAGGTATTGAAGTAATAATCAATTACTTTTGCAACGTCTCCATTAGGCTCACCGCCACCTCGCGGGCTCATGACTTCCCAAAAAAGACTATGACAATAGTGACCACCACCGTTATTTCTTACAGCTGTAACAATTTCCTTTGGTAAAACGTCTAAATTACATAGTAACTCTTCTAAAGACTTATTATGTAATTCCGTATAGTTTTCTAAAGCGGTATTCAAGTTATTTACGTATGTCGCATGATGTTTTCCGTGATGAATAGAAAGTGTGTTGCTATCGATATATGGCTCTAGTTCATCGTAGTCATATGAAAGCTTTGGCAATTGAAATGAAGACATAACATTACCTCCTTTCTCTTTAAAAGTTGGTCTAGGTAAAAATAATTTACCTGAGTCAAAAATACACCTATTTTTTATGTAAGTCAATAGTAATGTCTTTAATTTTCTGAAAAATATTACAATAAAAGTAACACTTCGACTTTCATTTGTGACTCTTATTCTTTTTGCTTATACTGTAAAGTAGAACGTTTTGTTGAAATAGAAGGAGATCGTTTATGAGTAAAACGAAACAATTAATAGAGGAAGCGAGTCAGTTTATTACAATTTGCTATAAAGAGCTTAATAAAGACCAATTCATAGAAGAGCGTGTGAAAGAAATTCAAGTTGAGATAGAGAAGACGGGGACGTATGAGCATACATTTGAAGAACTTGTTCATGGATCGCGAATGGCATGGCGCAATAGTAATCGATGTATCGGAAGACTATTTTGGAGTAAGATGCACATATTAGATGCACGTGAAGTAAATGATGAGGAAGGTGTATATAATGCATTAATTCATCATATTAAATATGCAACGAACGATGGGAAAGTTAAACCGACGATTACAATTTTTAAGCAATATCAAGGTGAAGAAAATAATATACGAATTTATAATCACCAATTGATTCGGTATGCAGGATATAAAACAGAAATAGGGGTGATTGGGGACTCTTATTCTACTGCGTTTACGGATTTTTGCCAGGAACTTGGATGGCAAGGAGAAGGTACGAATTTCGATGTATTGCCACTTGTTTTTTCTATAAACGGGAAGGCACCTACATATAAAGAAATTCCGAGAGAAGAAGTAAAAGAAGTGCCAATTGAACACCCAGAATACCCGATTTCATCCCTTGGAGCAAAATGGTATGGGGTTCCAATGATATCAGATATGCGCTTAGAAATTGGCGGTATTTCCTATACAGCCGCTCCGTTCAATGGATGGTATATGGGGACGGAGATTGGGGCACGTAACTTAGCGGATCATGATCGTTATAATTTACTGCCGGCTGTTGCGGAGATGATGGAGTTAGATACATCGAGAAACGGTACATTATGGAAAGACAAGGCACTAATTGAGTTGAATATTGCTGTATTACATTCCTTCAAAAAACAAGGAGTTAGTATTGTTGATCACCATACAGCTGCACAACAATTTCAACAATTTGAGAAGCAAGAAGCAGCATGTGGACGGGTTGTAACAGGCAATTGGGTGTGGCTCATTCCACCGCTGTCGCCAGCTACCACTCATATTTATCATAAACCGTATCCGAATGAAATTTTGAAGCCGAATTTCTTTCATAAATAATATTTAGTATAGGGGTTTTTTCTGCAAAATATAATTTTTTTTAATTACTGTTACGTAGCAAATGGAAGCCTTTACTCTCGGTTATTTTTGGAAGGAGCTTTTTGAACCAAGGAGTTCCTTATGTTATAATCAAATTTCTGTTTCGAAGACCTTATAGAAATATAAGGTCTTTTGTTTTGCTTTTTTATGTAATAGGAATAGAAATTTTCTTTTAAATAAGGGATTTAGCATATTTTCAGGGACAACATAAGTGTGTAGAAAATTGATGAATTATTATGCTTATATAATCATTATGTTTTGGGTGTAAACAATAAAACATAATAAAGTTGTTTTTTTAGATTGCTGAGGAAGGAGGAAGTGTAAATGAGAATGAATAGTCGAAAAACGGATTGGCCTGTATTTCTTATTAGTGGTGGCTCACTTTTATTATTTGTAATTGCAGTTATTTTAAATAAAAGTTACGTAGAGGGAGTCATTAATAGCAGTTTTGCAGCTTCAATTAAATATTTTGGTGCCTTTTGGCAGGTTTTATTAATTGGTACATTTATTGTGGCAATGTGTATGGCGTTTTCGAAATATGGGAGAGTTAAACTTGGGGGGCTAGAAAAACCTGAGATTAGTACGACAAAATGGCTCGCTATTATTATGTCTACATTACTTGCCGGAGGTGGCGTTTTTTGGGCAGCTGCAGAGCCGATGTACCATTTGATGACGGTGCCACCAATACATGAAGGTATAACTGCTGGAACGAAAGAAGCGGTAATGCCTGCTTTAGCACAAAGCTATATGCACTGGGGTTTCCTCGCTTGGACGATTTTAGGTACAATTAGTGCGGTAGTTATGATGTACGGACATTATCATAAAGATATGCCGTTAAAACCTCGAACACTTTTATATCCTATTTTTGGAGAGAAATTGCGAAAGAGTTGGCTTGGAACAATGATCGATGTATTTGCCATTATTGCGGTAGCTGCAGGGACGATTGGCCCAATCGGATTTTTAGGACTACAAGCAAGTTATGGGTTACAAGCATTGTTTGACATTCCTGATGTGTTTACTACTCAATTAGCGATTATTGTTTGTGTAGTAGCTGTTTCTACGATATCTGCGGTAACGGGAATTGATAAAGGGATTCAAATTATAAGTAATTTAAATGTTAGGTTAGCAGTTTTATTAATGGCATTCGTATTACTGTTTGGACCAGGTGGATTTATTATTGATTCATTTGTTTCTTCGTTTGGATTTTATATAAATGAATTTATTCCAATGAGCACATATCGTGGTGATACAGGTTGGTTAGGGTCGTGGACAATCTTTTTCTGGGGATGGTTTATTGGATATGGACCGATGATGGCAATTTTAGTGAGCCGTATTTCAAGAGGCAGAACAATCCGAGAAATCATCGTTGCAATTGGAATTATTGCACCTATTATTACAACGTTTTGGTTTACGATTTTGGGAGGATCAGGTGTATTTTATGAGTTAATGAAGCCTGGTTCTATTTCGACCGCATTAAGTGAATCTGGTATGCCAGCGGCTATGATTGCAATTACAGAGCAACTGCCACTCTCTAATATTGTTGGACCGGCATTTCTTTTATTAACAATTTTATTTGTAGTGACAACAGGAGATTCAATGGCCTATTCGATTTCAATGGCAGTGACTGGAGATGGAAATCCTAGAATTAGTTTGCGAGTTTTTTGGTCGCTTATTATGGGCGCAGTTGCAGCGATTCTTTTATACATGGGTGAGGGAAGTATTAACGCCTTACAATCCTTCATTGTAGTGACGGCTGTTCCTGTATCCATTCTGTTATTCCCAATGCTGTGGCTTGCGCCTAAAGTTGCAGGAGAATTAGCATTAAAACAAGGTATTGTAAAAAAGGAAGATAAAACTTCCTTCTTGTTCCAAAAAGCTAGTAAATCAAAATAAAAAATAAACAAATTGTATGTTTTATTTTATATAAAAAGAGGAAGCATTTCATTTGAGATGCTTCCTCTTTTCTATTTATCCAACTACTTTTCCTGAAGGGGATAGTACTCGAACAAACATTTCGTATAGTTTTAATCTATTCTAATACTTTATCTTTCGTCTCTGGGACACATAATAGCATCGTAACTAAACCGATTGGGTAGATAATGAAGATGAGAGATAGTGCTCCCATTAAATTACCACCTGCAGCAAGTAATCCGATAATAACAGGTCCAAATCCAGCTAGCCCACGTCCTGTACCGAAAATAAAGTTTTCTGCTGTCGAGCGAGCTTCAGCAGGATAGTTTTCAGCTAAAATTGCTCCGAATCCTCCCATCATGCCATTGGCAAAGAATCCAAGCAATGCACTTCCCCATAACAATAATGTTGAGTCTGTGAATAAGAAGAAGTAAATGAGACAGTATATAGTGCCACCGACATAATAGATTGTAAAAGTTTTACGGCGACCAATTTTATCGGCTAGAATACCAAAAGTCGCAATTCCAATTAGCATGCCAATCGTAGAGATGAACATCCAACCGCTCGCTTTTGCTAATGTGTAGTTATATTTATTCGCTAAAATAGTTGGCATCCATGTGAAGATTCCATAATATCCGAAGTTCTGGATGAATGACATAATAATAAGGCCAATTGTTGTTATCGTTACTTTTTTATTTGCAAATAACTTTCGAAGTGGAAACTTTTTCATTTGCTTTAGTTGTTCTGCCTCAGTAGTTGTTAAATTACCTTCAGCTTCTTTTTGTAACAATTCTTTTTTGTATCGTTGTTTTTGTTCCCATATTTTCGGTTCACTTAAACTTTTGCGGACGTAAACAGCTAGTAGAGCTGGAATGAGTCCAAATAAGAAAATAGCTCTCCATCCAAAATGCGGGACGATAAATGCCGGAAGGAGTGAAGCGACTAGTACGCCAAATTGCCATCCAAGTGCAACAACGGATGTCGCCTTAGCGCGCATTTCTTTAGACCATGTTTCAGTTACGATGGCCATTCCAATCCCGAATTCACCACCAACTCCCATTCCAACTAAAAAGCGAAGAATTAATAATTGCCAATAATCTGCTGCGAAATAAATGAGTGCTGTTGCTAGTGAGAATAGTAAGATTGTGAAGGCCATCGTACGGATACGCCCAAATAAATCAGCAATAAATCCAAATAAATAAGACCCGATTAGCATTCCTATTGTGGTAGCTAATGTTAAGTTTCCACCTTCAACAGGGCTTAAATGAAATTCTTTTAAGATGTAGACGAGTACGAAAGATAAGAGCAACATATCTAAACCTTCTGCTGCATATCCTAGCGCAGAACCAAACAATGTTTTATATCTTTTCTCTTTTGTCTCCTCTGTTGATGATTGTACATTAGTAGTGACGTTCATCATTACTCCTCCTTATTTTCTTCTACAGTCGCTATGGAAGAATAACAAAAGGCCTTCTCACCTGATATGATGAGAAGGCCAAAAAAGCATACGTATCCCTAAAAAAGACCATACGTATAGTATATTCCGACTTCCTTCTCAACCTCACGGGGTTGGGTTAAAGGACTGTATTATATTACTTTATTTTTAGCACTCTTCTGTTAGATTGTCAAATAAAGTGGGAATTGTTATGTGTAAAATATTTCAAAAAGCATTTCATTCTTCTTGACTCCCGCTTCATTATTTTCCCATAATAAAACTAACTAATATAAAAAGGAATGAATCACAGATGCTAAATTTAGTACTTATGATGATTGAACGTGTCGGACTTATTGTTATTTTAGGATTTTTACTTTCTCATATTAAAACGTTTAGGCGCCTTCTTCATAAGCAAGACGGATATGTAGATAAAATTAAGCTTATTTGTATTTTTTCAGTGTTTACAATTGTAAGCAATTACACAGGGATTGAAATAGCGGGAAATACGATTATGAATGAAAATTGGCTACAAGGTGTTTCTTCATCAAGTACAATTGCGAATACACGTATTATGGGTGTTGGAATTAGTGGATTGCTTGGCGGTCCTATCGTTGGAATTGGAGTAGGATCAATTGCTGGTATTCACCGTTATATGCTTGGTGGGACGACAGCGCTAAGTTGTGCCATCTCGTCAATTTTGGCAGGAGTTATAACAGGTTATATTGGATACATTTTCAAAAAATATAATCGCACAATTACACCTAAATTTTCAGCGATTTTAAGTGTCTTTATCGTTTCTTTAGAAATGGTTATGATTCTATTAATTGTAGAGGATGGAATTAGTATTGTGAAAACAATTGCGATACCGATGATCCTTGTGAATAGTTTCGGGAGTTTTATTTTACTTTCTATGATACAAGCCATTTTGCGTCAGGAAGAGAATGCAAAAGCTCTGCAAACACATAAAGTATTACGAATTGCTGATAAGACATTACCGTATTTTCGCCAAGGGTTAACAGAAGAGTCTTGTAAACATGTGGCACAAATTATTCACCGCTTTACGGGAACGGATGCGGTATCCTTAACAGATACAGAGAAAATCTTAGCTCACGTTGGATTAGCATCAGACCATCATATTCCTTCACACAGTTTAATAACAGGTTTATCAAAATCCGTATTAAAAACAGGGGAAATAATGAAAGCGAAGTCGCGTGAGATGATTAATTGTCAACATGAAGGGTGTCCATTACAAGCGGCAGTTGTTATTCCATTAACTTCACATGGAAATACGATAGGAACATTAAAACTTTATTTTAAAAACTCTAATCAATTAAGTCGTGTTGAAGAAGAGTTAGCGGAAGGGCTGGCGAAAATCTTCTCCACACAGCTTGAGTTAGGTGAAGCTGAGTTACAAAGTAAGTTATTGCAGGATGCCGAAATAAAAGCGCTGCAAGCACAAATCAATCCGCATTTTTTATTTAATGCAATTAATACGGTATCAGCTCTATGCCGAACAGATGTAGAGAAAGCGAGAAAATTATTATTGCAGCTTAGCGTTTATTTTCGTTGTAATTTGCAAGGGGCACGCCAATTACTTATTCCATTAGAACAAGAGTTGAATCATGTACATGCATATTTATCGTTAGAGCAAGCGAGATTTCCGAATAAGTATGAAGTGAAGATGTACATTGAAGAAGCGCTAAAGGTAACCTTAGTACCACCATTTGTGCTTCAGCTATTAGTTGAAAATGCATTACGCCATGCTTTTCCGAAAAAGCAGCCAGTGTGCCAAGTCGAGGTACATGTGTTTGAAAAAGAAGGGATGGTTCACTTTGAAGTAAAGGATAATGGACAAGGGATTGAGAGTGAACGTCTAGAGCAATTAGGAAAAATGGTAGTTCCATCAAAGAAAGGGACGGGAACAGCTTTATATAATATTAACGAACGACTTATCGGGTTATTTGGGAAAGAGACAATGCTTCAAATTGAAAGTGAATTAGAGCAAGGGACAAAGATCCTCTTTGTAATTCCGAAAAAAGTAGAGGAGGAAAAACGGAGTGTTAAAAGTATTAGTAGTTGATGATGAAATGTTAGCACGGGATGAATTGAAATATTTATTAGAGCAAACGAAAGAAGTAGAGATAATTGGTGAGGCGGATTGTGTAGAGGATGCATTGGAAGAATTAATGAAAAACAAACCAGATATTGTTTTTCTAGATATTCAATTATCTGATGATAACGGATTTGAAATCGCAAATATATTAAAGAAAATGAAAAATCCACCTTCAATTGTGTTTGCTACTGCATACGATCAATATGCGTTGCAAGCGTTTGAGGTAGATGCGTTAGATTACATTTTAAAGCCATTTGATGAAGAACGTATCGTACAGACATTAAAGAAATATAAAAAACAAAAGCAAATAAAATTAGAAACAAAGCAAGATGTAAAGAGTGTAGATGTAACGACCGAGATGCATAAATTAGCATTACCGATTGAGGAATCAATTGTACTTATTAATATTGAAGATATTGTTTATGTAGGGCTTGTAGATGGGAAAGTAGCTGTAAAAACAATGAAAGAAACATATGTAACACATGATACACTTGTGATTTTGGAAAAGAAATTACCGCAAACCATTTTTATGCGTGTTCACCGTAGTTTCATTACTAATATTAATCATATTTCTGAGATACAGCCGTGGTTTAATTCCACTTATAACTTAATTATGAAAGAGGGGTCTAAAGTCCCGGTTAGCCGTACATATGCAAAAGAACTCAAAAAGCTGCTTCGTATTTAAGAAGTAGCTTTTTGTATTTCATCTGCCTATATTTGTAACTAATTTTGTATATTTGACGTTCTGTTGTGTAAACGCTTACAGTTTTGTTTGTATCTTATACAATAAAGGTACCAAATCGAAAGAGGTGGCCAAAATGAGTACGAAAAAAGTATATAGTTTCTTATCACAAGCATTCATATTTTCAGCTATTATGTTAGTTTCTAATATTATTGCAACACATTTACCAATTCCGATGCCTTCATCGGTAATCGGGTTAGTTGTTTTATTTAGCCTATTATGTCTAAAGGTTATTAAATTGGAGCAAGTTGAATCACTCGGAACGGCTTTAACGGGGATTATCGGATTTCTTTTCGTCCCATCAGGTATTTCAGTTATTAATTCTCTTGGCGTAATGAGCCAATATTTCGTACAAATCTTAACCGTAATCGTTGTTGCAACAATTATTTTACTTGCTGTAACAGGTTTATTTGCACAATTAATTTTAGGTAAAGATGACAAAGAAACAAAAGATACAAAAGAGTTGAAAGTTGTAAACGAAGGAAGCAAACACGGAAAAGTTGCGTAACTATTTTAGACCATACATGGTTAGGAGGTAATGAACATGACAAGCACAATGACTCCATATTTCGGAATCGTCGTTTCATTAATTGCATACGGAATCGGAACATTTTTATTCAAACACTCAAAAGGATTCTTCTTATTTACACCACTATTCGTAGCAATGGTATTAGGGATTGTATTTTTAAAGGTAGGTAACTTTACTTTTGAAGAATATAATACTGGTGGGAAGATGATTAGTTTCTTTTTAGAGCCAGCAACCATCGCCTTTGCAATTCCATTATATAAACAAGTTGATAAGTTAAAAAAATATTGGTGGCAAATTTTATCGGCTATCGTGGTTGGATCTATTTGTTCAGTGGTTGTCGTGTTCATTGTCGCAAAAGCAATTGGTTTAGATACAGCTGTTATGAACTCGATGTTACCGCAGGCAGCAACAACAGCAATTGCATTACCAATATCTGAAAGTATCGGTGGTATTCCAGCAATTACATCATTTGCAGTTATCTTTAATGCAGTTATCGTATACGCATTAGGAGCTTTATTCTTAAAAACATTTAGAGTTAAACATCCGATCGCTAAAGGTTTGGCTCTTGGAACAGCAGGACATGCGTTAGGGGTTGCAGTAGGTATCGAAATGGGTGAAGTAGAAGCAGCTATGGCAAGTATAGCTGTGACAGTAGTGGGTGTTGTAACAGTGGTGGTTATTCCAATGTTCATGCCATTTATTGGATGATAAAACTTACTTAAAAAAATATAAAAGCAAGCTATTTGTAGGACGGATTTCTACTGATAGCTTGCTTTTTATGTTACAGTGGTGGTAAGACCTATTTTTAGGAGAGTAAAACTTTCCTTAAATCTTCATTAATACTGTGCATAATGCATTTTGAAATAGGTCATTGTATTGTAAAATAAGAAGTAACATAATATATTAGCACAATTAACGAGCGGTTAGGATTGAAGATAAATTGCTCGCAATGGCTTTAATATTAAAGGATAATTATAAGTAGAGAATAAAGAGAGATCTACTTGTTAACGTTTTACTTTATAGGACAGGAGAGAGTACTCGTCGATTATGCAAATAAAAAACCTGTTTCAAAGCAAAGGATTTCAGAGGTTAATCGTATTAGTATTACTTGCTCTCATATTGTATGGGATGCAAAGTATGTTAAATTTAATTTTAATTACGTTTATGCTGACGTATTTAATGGATCGATTCCAAAAGTTTATTTCTCGTAAATTAGATCATTTCATGCCAATTAATCGGAAAATTATTATAGCGCTTTTATATGTAATGTTAGTGGCTGGAATTGCCATTACGCTATTTAAATATTTACCGGTATTAACAATACAAATTTCACAATTGATTTATCAATTTAATGTATTTTTAAGAAATCCACCTGATAGTGAATTAATTAAGTATGCAGTTAATGCAGTTAATCATATGGAGCTTTCTAAATATGTGGGGCAAGGCGTAGACATTTTGTATAAATCTATTACGAATGTTGGGAAATTTGGCCTTCAAGTTTTACTTTCTGTAATTTTAAGCTTATTTTTCTTACTCGAAAAAGCACGTATCGTTGCTTTTACTTCGAAATTTAAAGAAAGTCGACTTGCAATTTTCTATAACGAAATAGAGTATTTCGGAAAGAAATTTGCACGTTCATTCGGAAAAGTAATCGAAGCACAATTTTTAATTGCAATTGTTAACTGTGTTTTATCTGTTATCGCATTATGGATATTAGGATTCCCGCAATTACTAGGTTTGGCGTTAATGATTTTCTTGCTTGGTTTAATTCCAGTCGCAGGTGTTATCATTTCGTTATTCCCACTTTGTATGATTGCTTACAACATCGGCGGTATTATGTATGTCGTTTATATTGTAGTTATCGTAACAGTAATTCATGCGCTTGAGAGCTACGTGTTGAACCCGAAATTTATGTCGCAAAAAACAAACTTACCAATCTTCTACACATTTATGGTGTTAATTTTCTCAGAGCATTTCTTAGGTGTGTGGGGACTTATTATCGGTATTCCGATCTTCATTTTCTTATTAGATGTCTTAGATGTGACAAGTGATGAAATGGAGAAGGACGTTGGAAAAAAATAAAGTGAAGTAAGAAATGAAATATACCCTATAAAGTGGATAATTTAACAAAAGAATTCTCCTTTGTATTTCATTAAAAATAATTTTGCTCATCTCCTGTATCTCACTTTTATCATCGTTTCCATTATAATGAGGAATGAGCGTGAAAATGCATCAAAACCCCAAATCATGGACTTTTTTAGTATCCACGATTTGGGGTTTAATTAAATAAAACACTTATTTATTATTAACTTGAAGATAATTAATAAATTTATTAAATATCTATATATATAATTTAATAAATTTATTTTGCGATCTTAAAGTCCTTCTGGAAATGCTCTTGCTGCAAATTTAAATGAACCAACACCGCCATCATCAGTATATGCAGAGATGGTATATTTGCCACTTGATACCCAATCTGACCAACTAGTACTAAAGTAAAGAGTTTTTTGCGCCCCTGGACTTATACTTTCTTGATAAAGCGTATGGCCTGCTGAATTTATAAGTTTATAGCGTAAAGTACTTGGCCCCGTGTTTTGAATCCAAAATTTAAGATCATCGCCAGATTTATTCCAAAAATAACCGGACCCAGAGCCATGATCAAAGGAAATTGTTTGACTCCCTAATAATATTGATGATGAATACATGATGATTGAATCGTCACCATTTCCTAGCTGAATTTCTGTTACTTCAGGAGTTTTATTCATGTTCGTTTCTGGTACTGATGCTGCAGCTGTCCCTGTTCCAATTAAAGATAAAGCGATTGCTGGTAATACTAGTAACTTTTTCATTTCACAAACTCTCCTTTTAAAGTAAATTAATACACTCTATGATTTTATTTTCAACAAATGTATTTGCAATTTCATATTACTAGAATTAGAATTTAAAGCAAATATACAAATATTTATTTTGCTATTAATAAATAACACTTTCTATTTTCAAGATTCCTTAAAACCTCGTAAATAAAGTGAAACTTTAATCATTGGGGGGTTACTGTCCTTTACAAAGGGGACAGATTAAAAAAGCATCGATGTTCGATGCTTTTTCTTTTATAACATCATGTTTCTTATGCCATACTGTAAGGAGAAGATAGAATAGGGGTGAAATAATGGCTGTAAATGAAAAGGTAGAGTTAGCTACATTTGCTGGAGGGTGCTTCTGGTGTATGGTTTCGCCATTTGAAGAGATGGAAGGGATTATAAAGGTTGTTTCTGGCTATACAGGTGGTCATAAAGAGAATCCAACGTATAAAGAAGTATGTTCAGAAACGACGGGACATTATGAGGCAGTACAAATTACATTTGACGCAAATAAAATGCCGTATGAAGAGTTATTAAATCTATATTGGAGACAAATTGATCCGACTGATGTAGGTGGGCAATTCCACGACCGCGGACAGTCTTACGAAACAGTGATTTTTTATCACAATGAAGAACAACATAAAAAAGCGGTGGATTCAAAAGAAGAGCTTGCAAAGAGCGGGCGCTTTTCAAAGCCGATTGCGACAAAAATATTGCCAGCTACTACGTTTTATCCGGCAGAGGAATATCACCAAGGATATCATAAGAAAAATGAATTCCGCTACGAGTTATACCGTAAGGGCTCAGGGCGAGATGCGTTTATTAAGCAACATTGGCCAAAAGATAATGCTCATTTAAAGGGAAAACTGAATGAGATGCAATTTTATGTAACACAGGAAGGTGGTACAGAACCACCATTTCGAAATGAGTATTGGAATCATAAAGAAGAAGGTCTTTATGTAGATATCGTTTCAGGTGAGCCTTTGTTTACTTCTATAGATAAATTTGATAGTGGATGTGGATGGCCTAGTTTTACGAAGCCAGTTATGTCAGCTAGTGTGAAAGAAAAAATGGATGTGAGTCATAATATGACGCGTACAGAAGTGAGAAGTAAGGAGGGAGATTCACATCTCGGGCACGTATTTCCGGATGGTCCAGGACCGAATGGACTTCGCTATTGTATAAATTCAGCGGCCCTTCGATTTATCCCGAAAGGGGAGTTAGAGAAAGAAGGATACGGTGATTTTTTAATTTTGTTTGGAACTAAAAAATAACCTCGCAGTTAGCGAGGTTATTTTTTAGTTTATTTTACTTTTTTCTTTTTAAATTTGCTTAGTGCTTCATAAACGATTGGAACAATAAGAAGTGTTAATAAAGTTGAACTTGTTAATCCACCAATTACGGTTACACCAAGTCCTTTAGAAATTAAGCCGCTGCCTTCAAATCCTAATGCAAGCGGGATAAGAGCTCCGATTGTTGCAATGGCAGTCATTAAAATAGGACGCAGGCGTGTTGCACCGGCTTCTAGTAATGCTTCGCGTGTGGATAAACCTTCATTTTCTTTATGAATAACGCGGTCAATAAGCACGATTGCGTTCGTTACAACGATACCGATTAACATAAGCGCACCAATCATTGCAGATACACTTAACGTCTCACCAGAGATTAGTAAGGCAACGAGTGCACCAATGATTGTGAATGGTAGCGAGAATAAGATCGCAAATGGTGCAAGGGCACCACCAAATGTAACGACAAGAACGAAGTATACAATGGCAATCGCAGCTAACATCGCTAAGCCAAGTTGCTTGAATGATTCTTGAATATCTTTTGTAACGCCGCCCATAGAAACATCTACGCCAGAAGGAAGATCCATTTTATCTACTTCTTTTTGAACTGCAGCAGATGCTTTTGAAACGTCATCCGATGTTAATTTCGCACTTACTTCCGCATAAACGCGGCCATCGCGGTGTTTTACTGTATTCGAAGTTTCACCTTCTTTTACAGTCATCACATCTTTCACAGCCACTTCATTACCAAGTGGTGTTGTAATTTTACGATTTGTTAAGTCATCGATTGTTTCATAATTTTGTTTGTCAGTTTCTACATATACATTGACATCTTTACCGTCTTTTTTAATTGTTGTCAGAACAGGGCGATCATGTTGATTAGAAAGTCCCATTCCAATTTGCGCAGCCGTTAGACCCATTTTACTTAGTTTTTCCTGATCTGCGACTAAAGTGTACTCTGCATATGTTTTTGCAATACTAGAGTCTACATCTTTTAAGTCTTTATTTTTCTTCATGATATTTTGAATATCTTTTACGACAGGCTTAATGTCTTCAGAGCTATCTCCGTAAACGTATAGTTTAATTTCGTTACTACCGCCACTCGCTCCAAAATCTTGATTTTTCCATTCGCCTTTGCCAGACATCTTTTGTAAATCTTTAACGACTTGTTCTTTCTCTTTTTCGAAGTTTTTCGTGTCGTTATCATATTGAACGAAGAACATAGCTTGATTTGATTGGCCAGGGCTCATTGGGTTTTCTCCGCCTAATGAGAACTGAATTGTTTTCACTTCTTTTTTATCTTGGAAGTGCTTCTCAGCTTTTGTTGCAATTTTTTCAACGTCTTCTAACGTTTGACCTGGCTCAGGATTGTACGTTGCGATAATCATTTTTTCTTCTTCAGATGGTAAGAAACTTACACCGATAATTGGCACAAGTGCGAGGCTACCAACTAATAGAAGGACAGCGATACTTGATGTAATGATTTTATGATTTAAAGCCCATTCAAGTATACGTTTATAACCATTTGCTAATTTACTTGGTTTTTCTTCGTGATGTACTTCTTTTTCCCTCATGCTCTCTTTCTTGAATAAGGAGTGAGCTAGCATTGGTACGATTGTAACGGCCACTAGTAACGATGCTAATAAAGCGAAGACGATAGTTAAGGCAAATGGTAAGAACATTTCACCAATCATACCTTTTACAAGTCCAAGTGGTAAGAATACAGCAATTGTTACAATGGTAGAAGACATAATTGGGATAAACATTTCCTTCGTAGCTTCACGAATTAAATCTTTCCCGCGTAATTTTTCTTCTGATAACGACATGCGTCGGTAAATATTTTCAATAACAACAATTGAGTCATCAACAACACGGCCGATAGCGACTGTCATTGCTCCAAGTGTCATAATGTTAAGTGTAATATCCATTTGTTTTATTACTAAAACAGCAATTAATAAAGAAAGTGGTATAGAAACGACAGAGATTAGTGTTGTTCGAATGTTTCGTAGGAACAACATAATAATAACAATCGCAAAGATAGCACCGAAAATTGCTTTGCTCAGCATTGTTTCAACTGATTTCTCAATAGGTGCGCCTTGGTCGAATGTTGAAATAATCTCTAAGTCTTTATATTTTTTCTCAAGGTCTTTTACTTTATCCTTAACTGCATTTACAACATCAACTGTATTCGCATCAGCAGCCTTCACAATTTGAATTCCGATTGCTTCTTTTCCATTCGTTCGAGAAATAGATTCTGCTTTCCCAACTTCTTTAATGTCAGCAATTTCGTCTAATGTAACTGTTGGAATTCCATTCATAGCGGCTGGATTCATTTGCGGCGTTTGTGCACCAGCTCCAGCATTTTGACTACCTTGAGCGCTAGGTGATGAAGGTACAGCTGGGATTTTTAGCTCTTTTAATGCTTTAATCGTTGTAATATTTCCATCTACAACAACTGATTTTTCCGTGTCTTTAAATGTATATAAGCCAAGTGGTAAAGATACATCCGATCCTTTAATCACATTTTTTACAGTATCTTCACTTAAACCTAATTCTTTCATCTTATCTTTCTTAAAGACAAGTTGTACTTCATCTACTTGTTGACCTGAAATTTGAACAGATGCAACACCATCAAGTCCTTTTAATCCTGGAACAACATTTTTTTCTACATTTTCTGTTAACGTAGCTAAAGATTCATTGTTACTTGCTACGCTTAACGAAATAACAGGAAAAGCATTAAAGTTTACTCGAGAAACTTTCGGATCTTTTACGCCTTCAGGAAGTTTCACGTTCGAGAGAGCTTCTTTAATTTCTGTTTCGGCCTTTTCCATATTTTTATCAAAATCATACTCTACTTGAATAGAAGATGCGTTTTGAAAAGATGATGAACTAACAACGTTTACACCGCTTAAATTTTGCAGTTGCTCTTCCATCGGTTTTGAAACTTTATCAGCTACTTCTTCTGGTGTAGCACCAGGATAAACCGTAGTTACTGTTACAACAGGTGTTGTAATATCAGGAATTGTTTCCAGCTTCATGTTAAGCCCAGAATAAATCCCTGCAATGGTAACAATAATGGTTAGTAGCCAAACCGCGAACTTATTTTTTAATGAGAAATTGATGATTTTGTTCATGTTTGCGCTCCCTTTTTATTGTATTGACCAACTGGTCAGTCTAATACATAATATAACTGACTGATTGGTCAGTCGTCAATGAAAAGAGATGGTATAATAAATTGAAACTATAAGGGGAGAGACTTTTTTATTATTCCTTACTGAATCATTAGCTTTTATTAATGGAGCTTTTAGGTAAGTAGTAGGCCTAAAAATAACTTTTTGACCCGCTATTGGGGTAGGGGTTTTGCTACTTGCTGATATAAGATTAAATTTACATTTACATAAGATGCGAAATTAAGTTTAGGAGAGAAGATATGATATGAAAGAAAAAGAGCGCTTAATTATAGAGATGGCTATGAAGTTATTTGCGACTAAGGGTGTAAGTGCAACGTCAATACAAGAGATTGTCACATCTTGTGGTATATCAAAAGGGGCTTTTTATTTGTATTTTAAATCGAAAGATGAGCTTTTATTAGCGACACTTCGATATTATTATGACAAAATCCAAAAGAAAATGCTGGATATTGAAAAAGAGTCTTTATTACCACGTGAAAAATTTGAAAAGCAGTTATATTTTCAGTTTACTGATGTGCAAAAACATAAAGAATTTATTATTATGCATGCAAGAGAAAATGCTATTCCGTTTAATAAAGAAGTAGAAGAGTTTATGATACGAATGAAGTTAGAATCTCATGCATTTTATCGGAATAGCTTATTGTCTATTTATGGTGAAACGGTCAGTCCATATTTATTAGATTTGGTAATTATGGTGGAAGGGATATGCCACGGTTATTTACAATTGATTATTTTAAATGAACCGGAAATTGATTTCTCTCATGTTGCTTCCTTTATTTTAAAAAGAGTAGACGATTTAGTAGAAGGGCTTCTAGATTCTTCGGAGGATCCGGTTTTAAATGAAGAAAAGATTGGGGAGCTTTTTTGTAGCTCAGAGCTTATTAAAGAACAGGTGAAAGAGCACTTTTTAAATGAAATTATTGTATTAAAACGAACATTAGCAGACCAACTGGAAAATGATGAGGTTTTAGTCACTTTAGATGTTTTAGAATCAGAAATGAGAGTTCAAAATCCTAGGATTCCAGTGGTTCGAGGGATGTTAGCGAATTTGGAAGCATATAATGATTTGAAGGATTTTAGAGTAAGGTTAGCTCGATATTATAATATCGAGTTGAAATAATGAAATGTTAGTTTAATCTTTTCGTCGTACTGGCCTGAAGCTAATGAAAGTTTCATTATTATAAAAAAATCCGTTCCTAGAAAGTACTTTCTAGGAACGGATTTTATTTTACAATTATAATGAAATAATTTAAGGCTTATTTATTTTGTTCTGCCCACTCTTCAACATTCCAAGTTTTTGTAATCCAACCTTCATAAAATTCTGGTTCGTGACATACAAGAAGGATTGTCCCTTTATATGCTTTCAGAGCTTTTTGAAGTTCTTCCTTTGCTGTAACATCAAGGTGGTTTGTTGGCTCATCGAATAGGATCCAGTTACTTTCTTCACCCATTAGCTTACATAAACGAACTTTTGCTTGTTCGCCACCACTTAATTGATTTAGCGGGCGAGAGATATGCTCATTTTTTAATCCGCATTTCGCTAACATTGCACGAATTTGATGTTGGTCCATGCTAGGGAATGTGTTCCAAACATCATCAATTGGTGTTATATTATCCGCTTTTACTTCTTGCTCAAAGTATGCAGGCTCTAAGAAGTCACCAAGACTTGTTTTACCGCTTAAAGGTTTAATTTTTCCTAAAATCGTTTTTAGTAATGTTGATTTACCGACACCATTACAACCAACGATGGCAATTTTTTCACCGCGTTCAATTGTCATTGTTAGTTTTGGTAATAATGGATGTGTATATCCGATCTCTACATCTTCGCCTTCAAAGACGAAACGACTACTTGCACGAGATTCCTTAAATGAGAATTCCGGCTTAATTGCTGTTTCAGGACGATCAATACGCTCCATGCGATCAAGTTGTTTTTGACGACTCTTTGCACGACCTGTCGTTGAATAACGAGCCTTGTTCTTCGCAATAAAGTCTTCTTGCTTTTTAATAAACTCTTTCTGTTTTTCATAAGCATTTATATGTTGATTTTTATTAATTTCTGCTAGTTCTAGGAATTTTTCATATGTCGCTGTATAACGCGTCATTTTTGTAAATTCTAGATGGAAAATAACATCGACACATTTATTCATAAATTCCGTATCATGGGAAATTAATAGGAATGCATGTGGGTATTCCTTTAAATAAGTTGTTAACCAATGAATATGTTCAACATCTAAATAGTTAGTAGGCTCATCTAATAGTAATACTTCTGGTTGTTCAAGTAATAATTTTGCTAGTAATACTTTTGTACGTTGTCCACCACTTAATGCAGCAACATCACGGTCTAAACCGATTGCATCAATTCCAAGACCACGTGCCGCTTCTTCAATTTTAATATCTAATAAATAAAAACCACCTGCTTCGAGGGCATCTTGTATTTCCGCCATCTCCTCAAGAAGTTCCTCTAATTCTTCTGGTGTTGCAGTTCCCATTTTTTCTGCAACTTCATTTAAAGCTTTTTCTTTTTCAAATAAAGGTAAAAATGCGTCAGCTAATACATCACGAATTGTGCGACCAGGTGTTAAAATTGTATGCTGGTCTAAGTAACTGTAATTTGTACCAGGTGTCCATTCTACACGGCCCTCATCATGGATAAGTTGACCAGTAATAATATTCATAAATGTTGATTTACCTACACCGTTTGCACCGACTAATCCAACATGTTCCCCTGCTAGTAAACGCATGGATACATCTTTAAATAATGTGCGATCGCCAAATGTATGGCCTAATTTCTCGACTGTTAATAAGCTCATAGTATCCTCCGTCCATTTCGAAATAGTGTCTTGAATCATGATACTAAATTATTGAGTATAATGCTATCCTTTCAAAATGTATATTTTTGCAAGATTAACATTGCGTTGCTTCTGGGAAAATATAGAGTGTAATTGAAAGGTGTTTAATTACATTGTGGGATATGAAAAATGTCGTCGAGAAGAGTTGGTGTTATGAAGGATTAAAAGAAACTATTTTATATGTAGAGGATAATAAATAAAAAGCCAAGTTCTTTTTCATAAAGATGAAAAAGAACTTGGCCTTTATGCTATTTTCTTACCTAGCTTTTTCTTTACAAATCCTAAAATCAATCCACGTATTTGAGGGTCAATGGCAAGACCGATAATACCGTACAATATACCAGTAAATGTTAAAGCTATTAGTGGTGGTAAGTTAATTAATACTGTGCGGTATATTGCGTAACTGACTATAAATGCTAGGCTATTAAATATTATTCCTTTGAATAGTAATGAAAAGCCTTTACGAACGAATAAAGTAAATCCGATTAATAACGTAATCTCGGTAATGATCGCGGCTGCCGCAGCTCCCATCATTCCAAATTGGCTACCTAATGCGATGTAGCTTATAATAGCGACAGCTAATCCAATTCCCATCGTTGTCGCACGTTTCCACTGTTGACCAATTGTTGTTAAATTATCAGCAAGTGGATAGTTGATAGATTGTAAAATGACCATAAAGGCTAAAATTGCAAGAGCATCACCAGCTGGTGCATACTCTTCCCCTAATAAAGTAACAATCCAAAAGCTTGGATCAGCGATAAATGGGATAGAAATTCCCATCCCTAAGAAAGACATAAGCTTTAATTCAAACAGAGATAGTTTTCTATGTTCATCAATATTCTTTTCATTTCCAAAAGCAAATAACTTTGGATAAAAGGCTGCTGCAATTACACCTGGTATTTGATAAAGTACAGCGGGTATTTTCGATGCAGCGCCGAAGAATCCAACTTGCTCATACGTTGAAACTTTTTCTAATATAATAGGCCCTAACTGTGGTAAGAGCATAATGATAATGCCATTGATTGTGAAAATCAGTAATTGATTTAAAATACCTTTGTCCCAGCCTTTATGAACTGTTGTATGGCGGAGTACCATTATAAAGGCGATGGCTCCTGTCACAAGACTAGATATTCCGTACATGGCAGCGACCATCATAAGTGACCATTTAAATGACATTCCTAGTAGAAGCGCAGCTGCGGCTGTGACACCTTGTATTACAGAAATAATCGCTGTAAATTGCATACGTTCTGTAACTTGGAAGTAAGCCATTCCAACACCTTGTAAAGTTGCTCCAAACATGGTCGGTAATACAACCCAATATACCATGGCGCGTAAGTAAGCATCAGTATAGAAGAACTGAGCAAAAATAGCGAAGAGTACGGAAATTACGATAGCTAATACTAAACGAATGCGTAAATAACTGCTGATTAGTACACTAATGTTAGCATCACTTCTCGTTCCTTCACGCATAAACGTATGTGTTAAACCTGCATCTGTAAAATAACAAATAACAGCGGAAACTGCTAATGCAGTTGTAAACATCCCATACTCACCTGGTGAAACATATCTTGCAAAGAAAATTGTCGCAATAGCAAGTACAAATCGAACAGTAATATTTCCTACAAAGAGGTAGGAGGCATTTTTAAGGATTTTATTTGTTTTCATGGAAAAAGACCTTTCTATTCTTCAGGACGCGCTTCGTCCTATTTGTAAATTTGATTTGTTTACAGAAAGAATGTTTAGAAGCGTATTTTTTATTTAAGAAAACATAAACTTGATTCGTACAAACCAAAGCATCGCGTATAACTTCTTGCTTCGTTTTCCATTTTTCGAATAAATTTTGCGACAATATTTATTTATATCGCTTTTGATTAGTTGTACTTGTGATTTATCTAATTTAGAGCTGCTCTTAATGTATATACAAGCGTTATTAATGACTGTATATGGGAATAGGTAGGTTTCAAGAATTTCAAGAAGTTCTGTAGAATCATTCACGATTAAGTCTTTTGATTTATTATGAACCCAATCCTTCATTCGATTAAATACTTCTAATTCTTTTGCTGTTTTTAATTCATAATCTTTATACTTTGAAGAAAGATTTCCTTCTGATAAGATTCGGTAATATGTCAAATATTCATCTACATAGCATACGTTTGCTACACTCATTAATTTAAATAGAAATTCTAAATCTTCTCCCCAGCTACATCCTGGTGTGAAACGAATGTTATGATCCATCACGATAGATCTTTTGAAAATCCAAGTACTCGTTTGAGCAACAACTTGATGCGTTAAGAAAGCTTTCGTCATATCACCTTTAATAAAGTTTGTCGTGTGCTCAACTTTTTCACCAGTTTCTTCATAAAAGTTCATATAGCCACAATAACAGGCATTCATGTTGTTTTTATGCATGCTTTCAACTTGTTTTTCGATTTTTGTTGGATGCCATAAATCATCACTATCAAGAAAAGCAACATATTCTCCGCTAGCATTTTCAATTCCTGTATTACGAGCAACAGAAACACCTTGATTTTCTTGAGGGATGTATTTTATTTGTCCTGGATATTTTTGCTCAAGATTTTTTACGATAGAAGCTGATTGATCTTTACTTCCGTCATCTACAATTACAATTTCAATATGTTTATATGTTTGATTTAGTATCGATTCCATCGTCTCTTCAATATATTTCTCTGCATTATATAAAGGAATAACAACTGAGACGAGTTGGTTTTGTTCTATCATAGAATTTTAACTCCTCAAATTTTTATTATGTAAATCTTTTTGTGAAAAAAGGTTATCAGAATACCTATCTGTATAAGTTTACCGCATATAAAGTTTGTAAATCAACTTTATGCATATAATAATTATTATTAAAAATATAGAAGTCCTATATGGAAATTGGTTATAATAAAAGGATGTATGTGTATATTTTTGCTTGAAATACAAATGTTTTGCAATAAAAGGGAGGAAATTTAGCATGTTACGCAAGTATATTCGAAGACCGGAGTTAATTATATTGGGTATTATTTTAGTTATCGGCCTAATATTCCGGCTCATGACTTTAATAACATATGGCAGTGATTTAACACTCGCTAATGATGATTTAATGTATCAAAAAAATGCTGTCAATTTCTTAGAAACGGGCATGTTAACGTATCATGATCCGACAAAACCAACTGCTCATATTATGCCTGGACAAGTATTTTTATTAGCAGGCATATTCGCCATATTTGGGCACGGAAGCCTAGGGGTTTTATGTGCAAAATTAGTTATGATAACTTTCGGTGTCTTAAGTATTTATATGACTTATAAGATTGGTACATATATCTTAAATCCAGCAGTAGGATTAATTGCTGCATTGTTATTAGCATTATACCCTCCTGAAGTGGTAGTAGAGAACTTGACGTTGACAGAAAGCCCGTATCTATTTCTATCATTAGGGCTATTATATTGGAGCTTGAAATTAGCAGATACGCATTCAATGAAAGATTTTTATATTATTTTATTATTCTACTTTGTAGCACTATATTTCAGGGTACAAATCGCTTTATATCCAATTCTATTATTTGTATACCTTGTAGCAAAACGCTATCCATTCCGCCTAATGATAAAGCAAGCCTGTATTAGTGTATTAGTGTTACTTGTTGTGCTTGGTCCTTGGTGGGCGCGTAATTATGTTCAATTTCACAAGTTTATTCCGCTTACAGCAGGTTCAGGTAATCCGTTGCTACTGGGTACATATCAAGGTGAAGGTTATCCACCTGGGAAAAGTATGGAAGAAATCGATGCGGAAATTCTCGCGAAATATCCGGGTATAGAAGCACATGAATTAATGGCGAAGCAACAAGAAGTAGCGATGGACCGTATTAAGGAATGGTGGCATACAGATAAAAAATCAATGCTGAAAAGTTATTTAATTTTAAAGCCACAAATTTTCTGGGAGAAGGCATATTATTATCCAGGCACTACAATTAGTATTTTTGATATATCTGGAGAAGATATGAAGAAAATTTATGAACCAATTAAAACAGGCTTCATAATTTGCTCAATCCTAGCATTTGCATTCTGTTGGAGAAGATGGAGAGAGTATTCATTCCTATGGATAAACATTCTATTCCAAACGTATTTTAATAGCTTGTACTTTGCGTATGATCGTTATGCACTTCCATTGATGCCAATGCTATTTATAATGATAGGTGTAGGTATTGTCGCAACTGTTATGAGGGTTAGCAGACCATTTCTAAAATAGATAAATGATTTAATTAAATTTATCAAAAACATTACATTTAAATGGTATATAAAAATGACCTACTTTCTGAAAATAGAAAGTAGGTCGTTTTTAATTATGCATCGTGTAAAGAATCATTTTGTTCTTTATTATTTAATTTTTGTTTTAGCAGCGCATAATCTTGTGTCAATGTTACAAGTTGGTGATGCTGTTTAGAAACCTTACGAGTTAAATCAAAAATTAAAATAAAGCAGAATAAAAGTCCGAACAGGAATAAAACAGATGGTGGGTATTCTACGTGTAATAGCTTCCCAATCCAATTTATAATCTTATCTGTAGAGCTTAAAATCGCCATTGCGATACAAACAAAAATCCAAAGGATGGAATATTTTGTTTCTAAAGTTCCTTTACGTATCGAGTTAATAATCAAGAAAAATAATAATAGGATAAAGATAAATGAAAAGGTAATTATAGGCATGGATTATCAACCTTTCACAATTTTTTGCATCAATATAGCTAAACTTACTTTAATCATGTAATATGCAGATTTCAATGGTGTAATAGAAGATTGTCCACCTTGTCTTTCTTGCATATTAACTGATATTTCATTAATGCGAAGATTTTTCTTTTTTAAGTGGATAAGTACTTCTGGTTCTGGATAATCTTTTGGATAATTGTGTGCGAAAATCTGAATTACTTCGCGATTAATAGCACGGTATCCAGATGTTGGATCCATAAATGTTTGTTTCGTTAGTAATTTTAATAAGGCAGTAAAGTAAAATATACCAATTCGTCTTGAAAGACTTCCCTTATATGCAGTTTTTTCCGTAAATCGAGACCCTAGCACCATATCGCATTGATTTTCAGCAATAGGTTGGATGATTTTATATAAATCCTCTGGGTTATGTTGTCCATCGGCATCAAATTGAATAGCAATATCATAGTCATTTTCATAAGCATACTTGTATCCAGTTTGTACAGCGGACCCAATTCCTAAATTATAAGGTAGATTTACAAGATGGACCGGGAATGTTGTAACAATCTCAGGCGTTTTATCCATTGAACCATCGTTAATTACACAAATATCTAACCCTACAAAGTGTTCTTTTAGTTCTAAAAGTCTTGTTAATGTATCTGCAATCGCTTCTTCTTCGTTGTAAGCGGGAATAATAATCAAAGTTTTAGGTATTACAATTGGTACCTCAACAGACATATTGCACCATCCTTTATAATGTTAATTAGGCAGTATTATTTTTTGCAAGCCTCATCTACTATAACACTAGTAGTATACTAAAATAAAGGTCAGGATAGTGGACGTTTGTTAATGAGGATTATGAAACAGGTGATTATGTGTATCATAATTTAAGACAAAATAAAAAACACAGGCGAACATATGGGGATGTTTACCTGTGCTAAATGCAATTAAATACTCCAAGGTTTATTCAAAGTTAACACTTCAGCCATTTCTTTACTCTTCAAACGTCCTTTTTTTCTATTTTCTGCACGATCTGAACCAGTTGTATGTAGCCAATGTTCTTCCTCTGTTTCAGGAATTACTTGTGGTACAGATGAAGGTTTTCCGTCTTTTAATGCGACAAATGTAATGAAACAAGTTGCGGCCATTCTACGCTCGCCTGCTAGTAGATCCTCTGCAATTACTTTTACGAAAACTTCCATTGAAGATTTTCCTGTATAACATACGAATGCTTCATAACAGACAGAATCTGCTTGGTGAATTGGAGTTAAAAAATCAACGGAATCGATAGATGCTGTTACGCAATGTTTGCGACTATGTCTCGCAGCTGCAATTGAAGCGATACTATCAATTTCTGCTAATAATTTTCCCCCGAAAAGTGTTTGGTGATTATTTAAATCGTTAGGAAAAACACGTGTTGTTTTAATTGCTTTTGATTCTCGCATGAATTTCTTTTCCATATATTCATCCCCTATTTTTTGTTTTCAATCAGAGTGACATGTGTAAGTGGAGTACCCATATTAGATATTTAATGAAGTAAAGTGTTCCAAGAGGATTATCCCGCAAATAGCAGGCTAATAGTCAGTGGAGGATGAACAAAACCCCCGCGGATTAAAGTTTCACTTTATTGAAATTTCTGTATTTGTATTCATGCAACTGAAAGAAAATTTATCTTATATAAAATGTAGTGTAAAAGAGGATTCGCTTACATTGCAAGTGAAAAAGTAATGACTATGTATTTGTCATAGAAATTCCCTATTAACCTTGTGCCTATTCATGATAGAATCGTTTTGTTATAAATGGAAGTAGAGGTGCAATGGACATATGAATCATATACAAACAAATTTTTCGTCTTTCTTCAGTAAAATAACGATTGGTGCGATGCTTGCATTTTTTGTTTATAGTTGCTGGTCGGCTTTTGAAACAAGTAAGCAATTTTTTGGAGGAAGTACAACAAGTATAACAATCGTATTAGTAATTTTTGTTATTCTTATTTTGTTAGTGGCATCGATTTTGCAATATCGTTTTACAGATAAACAATTTCTTATCTTTCTTATAAGCGTATCTATAGTTGTAAGATTTATCACAGTTCTATTTGTAGATGGTCCAATAATAGGTGATATGAAAGCTATGTATGAGTCTGCAAAGCAGATTGCAATTGGAAATAATATAGAGAATGTAGCGCAGTTACCTTTTATTATTTATGAATCGATCATCATTCGTATATTTGGTGATACGGTACTCGCTTTGCAACTATTTAATATTTTATTTTGTACAGGAACTGCATTTTTCATTTACCGCATTGCGGCAATGGTCTTTGGAGAAGAGTGTGGTCGTATCGCGTCCGTGTTTTATGCTTTATATATTCCAAATATATTTATGAGTTCTGTATTAACGGCGGAATCACTCGCAATATTTTTATTTTATTGTGCTTGTTACATACTTTTATATAAAGGATTGGATCATCCTTATATGTGGGTAATTTCAGCCGTTTTATTTGCGCTTAGCAATATGATTTTCCCAATGGGGTTATTTTTACCTATATTTATAGCTATATATGTGCTGTTAATTGAATTATTTCAATCAGGGGCGAAACAAAAATTACTATTAAAAATGATAGGAATACTTATTCTGTTTTATAGTACTCATTTTGGTGTGAGCTATGGTATCAAGATGATGGGAATGTCACAGTATACGATTTCTAATCAGAATTATGTTCAATCTGTTTTAATTGGAAAAAGTCAAAATGAAGAAAAAACATCTGAAAATCAAAGTGTAAAAGAGCAAATTGATCAAGAGTTAAAAGAAATGGAAGTAGAAAGATTTAAACTGTTAAAACCAGTTATTAGCCAGTTTTCAAATGAGGGGATAAATTCTATTCTTTTTAAATGTGAAAAGCTTATATTTATAGTGGTGACATTGTTTATGGCCATAGCTTTATTACATTTTCTAATTAAGAAACAGCAAAATGAAGGATATATGCTGTTTGTATTATTAATTACCGGATATGTATCGTTAAGGCTCTTTCAAGTAGATATGGCATACTATAATATCATTATGCCAGCTTTGTTTATTTTACAAAGCTTTGGTGTTTATATGGGTTATTTTTATTGCCAAAAAATATTTTTTAGAAAATAAAAGAATCCATTTCGGATTCTTTTTTTGTATCGATTCGCCTTATCGGCTTAGTTCTAGTTGTAAATTATCCACCGTTAAGGCCATTTTCGAGGAATCGTCTTGAATACTCTTCATTACTTGTGGGATAGTTTCTAATTCATTTTCAATTTTTTATATATAATTACTCTATAGTATGTAAAATTGTATATAAATTAAGAGAATTCTATGTAGAATTCTCTTAATGGCCTTTATTAATTTTTGCATGTGTTTTAAAGAAAACTGGGAAATGTACATTATATATTACGGTGACTACACGAATAACGAATGTTATTAATAAACAAACATAGAAAGCTAATACGTGTGCCCCCATTGCATGTGTAATTAGGAAACTAACTGCTCCTAAAATAGAAGCAATTGCATATATCTCTTTTCGGAATACATACGGGATATCTTGAGCGCAAATGTCGCGTAAAATACCGCCCCCAATACCTGTAATAACTCCCATTGAAACGACTAAAAATGAGGCGTCAACGTGATGTGACATTGCTGCATTTGCACCAATAGCTGTAAATACACCTAAACCAACAGCATCAGAAAGCATAATAACAACTTGAAGTTTATTAATGCGCTCAAAAAACATACATGTGAATAATGCTGATAGTACACTTACAAAAAAGTAAATGGGTTTTACAAATGCGACAGGAGGCAGGTTACCAATCATAATATCACGAATAATACCGCCGCCGAGCGCAGTAGCTACAGCTAAACAAAGGACACCAAATAAATCTAGATCTTTTTTCAAACCAACTAATGTACCAGAAATGGCAGCGGCGATAATGCCAAGAAACGTAAATATATCGATTAATAACATGGCTTTAATTCCTTCCTCTTAAAGATGTTCCAGAGAAAAAATATACACTAAAGTTTTGGAAATAACAATTACTTTTCGCTACATGTAGAAAAATGGATGAAATAGCTAAAGAAAGCGTTTGAAAATGCTTGATAAGTAGCAATAAAGTAAAGTGAAAAAGTGTGGGAAGATTCATTGCATAGTTTTTTGATGTAGCTTAGTTAGAGGGATGGTACAATAGGAGAAGTCCGTTTTGCACATTTATATAAAATGATAAAAAAATATTTTTGTACTGTCGAAAATAAGTGCATATGTGTTAGATAGTTTTTATAGGGATAGGAAAGGATAGCTAAAGGACAATGTTTTTGGTTACTAATAATGCTGGATTTGACTAGTTTCGGCATGAAAAATAGTTCTCAATTTAAATATGAGTTATGTTATAATTGCTAGGTATGTTTAGACAGTAGAAAACTATGATTAAAAGATAATGTGAAGATTTTGTATGGAGGTCTTGGAATGTTAGCAAATCAAGCTAGGGTTAGATTTGAGCATTTTTTGCTCTTTTTTATTATTTTACAGCCTGTTTTAGATTTATTAACGTCTCTTAGCATTGAGTTATTAAAAGTAAATGCGACAGTTGGAATTATGGTAAGATTCCTCATTATGGCAATGGGTGGCATTTATATTTTAATTCAGGCAAAAGAAAGAGAAAATAGGAAGTTTTTGATTTATCTTGTATTACTAGGAGTTGTATTAGGAATAGGATTTATTAATAACAAGTTAATCAAGAGTCCTATTGTACTCGCAGAAGAAGTTAAATTCATTGGAAAAGCATTGTATATATATATTATGCTTGGCTCATACATTTTAGCTTTAAAATCACTGAAGAAGACAGTAAATATTAGCGATAAAGTTAGAAATAACATTGTGTATTCAACATTAATTATTAATGCTGTTATGGTTGTTTCTATTACAACTTCTACAGACTTTGGAAGTTATGAGTGGATGAAAGTTGGTTCCCGAGGATGGTTCTATGCAGGTAATGAATTAGGATCAATTTTAGCTATTATTTTCCCTATTGTGGTACTATATTCTATTCAAAAAACAAAGAGCATGAAAAACGTTTTATATTGGATTCCATCGCTGTTAATGATTTACTCTTTAATTCAAGTTGGAACGAAGGTAGGAATGGGCTCAATTGGTGCTACGTTAGCGGCAGCAATCGGGATTATTGTACTACAATTATTATTTGATAGAAAAAATCCAAACAAAAAAGCTCTTGTACTTAATGCATTAATTGCTATTGTCCTATTAGCTGGTGTAGTTGGAACATTTAAAAAGACACCATTAGCACAAAATATGGGTATTCATAATAACTATTTATCAGAACAAAACGTAGCACAACAAGGGCAAAAAGAACAAGAAATTAAAGAGAAAATAAAAAAAGAACAAGAAATTAAAGAAAAAGAAGAAAAACAACATAAAGTTGAAAAGCCGGAAGAAAAAGCAAAGATAGAGGCGGAAGTTAAAAAAGAGATTGAGAAAGAGCAAAAGAAAGAAAATCAAGAAAATCTTATTTTCAGCGGACGTCAAGTATATGAAGAAAGACATAAGCAATTCTTTAAGGAAGCGCCAATGTCACAAAAACTATTCGGAATGGGTTACGCAGGTAACTTTAAGTATAACGAACAAAAACAACCAGATCCGAAGTTAATTGAAATGGACTTCCATGATTGGTTTTATGATTTCGGAATTATTGGTTTTGCATTAATGATGATTCCATTTATTTATTATGGCTTAAGAATCTTGATAGCATTTGTTACAAGATTTAAGGAAATATTTAATATAAAATATGGAATGATTTCAGCAAGCTTAGTATTAGCACTAGGTATTGCGTACATTGCAGGACATATTTTGACAGCACCAGGAGTGGGAATTTACTTTGTAGTGGTGTTAGCTTATCTAATTGTAGATTTAGAAATTGAATGATAAAAATAAAAGCTAACTTTTGTTAGCTTTTATTTTTTAGTACAGTAAAATAAAGATAGATGGAAATGTAGCGAGGATTTAAAGGAGGAAAAAATATGAGGATATTGCATATGAATGCAGGAGCAGAAGATGGTGGAGGAAAAACACATATTATTTCACTGCTCGATCAGTTTCCGGATGGTGAAGTAGAATTAGCAGTATTTGAAGATGGAATTGTTGCGAAAGAAGCAAGAGAGCTAGGGATAAAAGTTCATGTGTTTTCACAAAAATCTCGCTATGATTTATCCATTTTAAAAAACATAAGTGAATTCATTAATAAAGAAAAATTTGATGTAGTTCATACACACGGTCCTAGAGCAAATTTCTTTGTTTCTTTAATGAAAAAGAAATTCGCGGCAAAATGGGTAACGACAATTCATAGTGATCCATTTCAAGACTTCACTAAACAAGGCCTAAAAGGTTGGATTTTTACTAAGTTAAATTTAAAAGCTTTAAAAAATATAGATTTATTTTTTGTTGTAACGAATAGGTTGAAAAAAAGTTTAGCGGCATTAGGGATTTCAAATGAAAAGATGCATGTTATTTATAACGGTATTGAATATGATCAAGAAAAAGCAGCTGGCTATAATAACAAGGAAATGTTTAATATTGATGAAGATGTGTTTACGGCAATCCAAGTAGCACGTCTGCATCCTGTTAAAGGACATGAAGTTTTATTCGATGCGTTACAACAAACAAAATTGGAGAAGATTAAAGTATTATTAGTTGGTGACGGGCCGTTAGAAGGAGAGTTAAAGGCGTTAGCTACTGAAAAAGGAATTAATGATAAAGTTGAATTTTTAGGGCACCGTCAAGATGTGAAACGATTATTTGCTTCATCACATGTAAATTTATTAACTTCCCATAGCGAAGGATTTCCATTAGTTTTATTAGAAGCGGCAAATCAGCGTGTACCATCAATTGTGACTAGAGCGGGAGAGATCGAGCCGTTAATCGCAGACGAAACTTACGGATGGATTGTGCCAACTGGTGATGGAAAAGCATTAGCATCGGCATTAGAAGAAGCGTATGATAAGTGGAAAACTGGAGAGTTAGCAGCAATGGGTAAACATATTTATGAGCATGCTACTATGAACTTCTCACTTCAAAAATTATATGAAGATACGAAAGAAACATATCAGCAATTAATAACGAAAAACCTTTAATGATAGAGAGGATAGTTAAATATGGCAGTACAAACGGTTGATATTCTAGGTGTTCCTTTTTCTACAATGACAATGGATGAAACAATCCAATATTTAAAGAAACAACTAGAATTGGAGCAAACTCATACTTTTCAGGTAGTAACAGCGAATCCTGAAATTGTTATGTGCGCAAAAAAGGATGAAAAATTCCATAAAACATTATTAAATACAGATTTAATTACACCTGACGGTATCGGGGTTGTTAAAGCAAGTGGTATGCTTGGTACACCTTTAAAAGAGCGTGTGGCAGGTTTTGACTTAATGTGTAATTTACTTGCAAAGTTATCAGAAGATAATAGACCAGTATCTGTTTTCTTATTAGGTGCAAAACCACATGTTGTACAAGCTGCAGCTAATCATTTAACGAAGACATATTCGGCTGTATCTATTGTGGGTACACAAGATGGGTATTTTAAACAAGAAGAAGAAGAGAATATTGTTTCTCGTATTCAAGAAGCAAAACCAGATCTATTACTTGTTGCGCTGGGCTTCCCAAGACAAGAAAACTTTATCCAAAACAATAAGCATCGTTTAGAAACGAAAATGGCTGTTGGAGTAGGCGGTAGTTTAGATGTGTGGGCTGGAGAGGTAAAACGTGCGCCAAAATGGATCCAAGCTATTAACTTAGAGTGGTTTTACAGATTATGTAGTAATCCAACACGCTGGCGTCGTCAGTTAGTACTAGCTGAGTTTTTAAAAGAAGTAATGCGTTCAAAAAAGTAGCGGAACATCGCTACTTTTTTTATTTGTTTATTTTTGATAAACATTTTACCTTTGGGGAATGATGAAGGAGAATTTTTTACACGAAAGTATTTTACTTATACAATACACACATGTAAAATGATGTGTAAAGACAGCTGTGTAAGGAGGACTTCTTGTGAGCAAGGTAAAAGAAATTTCGAAGCGAAAGCTACTTGGTATAGCGGGGCTTGGATGGCTATTTGACGCAATGGATGTTGGAATGCTTTCATTTGTAATAGTGGCGTTGCAAAAAGATTGGGGATTAAGTACTCAAGAGATGGGTTGGATAGGTAGTATTAACTCAATTGGTATGGCTGTAGGAGCGCTTGTCTTTGGGGTACTATCAGATAAAATAGGACGGAAATCGGTCTTCATTATTACATTATTACTATTTTCTATTGGTAGTGGCTTAACAGCCTTAACGACGACACTCACAATGTTCCTCATGTTACGCTTTTTAATTGGTATGGGACTCGGCGGAGAACTCCCAGTTGCATCTACCCTCGTATCAGAGAGTGTTGAAGCGCACGAACGTGGGAAAATAGTTGTGCTATTAGAAAGCTTTTGGGCTGGTGGCTGGTTAATTGCAGCTCTTATCTCGTACTTTGTGATTCCTAAATACGGTTGGGAAGTTGCGATGGTATTAAGTGCAGTTCCGGCTTTATATGCTTTATATTTAAGATGGAATTTACCCGATTCTCCAAGATTTCAAAAGGTTGAAAAAAGGCCATCTATTATTGAGAATATAAAATCGGTTTGGTCTGGGAAGTATCGTAAAGCAACAATTATGTTATGGATTTTATGGTTTTGTGTTGTCTTTTCCTATTATGGAATGTTCCTTTGGTTACCTAGTGTAATGGTACTGAAAGGTTTTAGTTTAATAAAAAGTTTCCAGTACGTACTTATTATGACATTAGCCCAATTACCAGGATATTTTACAGCAGCATGGTTTATTGAACGTCTTGGTCGTAAATTTGTATTGGTTACGTATTTAATTGGTACAGCATGTAGTGCTTATGTGTTCGGAATCGCGGATTCATTAACAGCATTAATAGTAGCGGGTATGTTATTATCCTTCTTTAACTTAGGTGCTTGGGGTGCATTATACGCTTACACACCTGAACAGTATCCAACAGTTATTCGCGGTACGGGTGCAGGAATGGCAGCGGCATTTGGACGTATTGGTGGTATTCTTGGACCACTATTAGTAGGATATTTAGTTGCTTCACAAGCTTCACTATCGCTAATATTTACGATTTTCTGTGGATCAATTTTAATTGGGGCACTTGCTGTGATTATACTTGGGCAAGAAACGAAACAGCAGGAATTGGTATAAAGTGAAACTTTAATTAGTGGAGGTTTCATCTATTCCCCACTGATTATTAGCACGCACCAATCGAGATAAAAGAAAAGGGGAACCAAAGTGGTTTCCTTTTTTCTGTTTTTTTAGATAAATAATGGTATAGTAAGAAAAAGGGATTGTTTCTTACTAAAGCGAATGTATACAACAAGACATATGGACAAAGGAATTAGGTGGTTGGATAAATGAAAATTTTACTTATCATGGAAGAGACAGAAGAGCGAAGAAAATTAGTTGAGTACTTTACTGAGAACATTCGAAATGTAGAATGTTTTGAAGCGAGAACCGGAACAGAATCTTTGCTAATAATGAAAAAACATACACCTGACTTTGTTTTTTTAAATTCGCAATTAGTAGACGGCACTGGTTTTGAATATTCGAGCTTGTTACGAGAAGTGAATTGTTATACAAAATTTATTTTTATTGGTGAGGATATAGAAGAGACAATTACAGCTTTTCGTTTCCAAGCATTTTATTATTTATTGCAACCATTTCGTGAAGAAGATTTACAATTCATTTTATATAAAATGGGGAAAGAAAAAAGTGAGAAAGCAAAGAGTCATTTGCGTAAACTGCCGATAGAAGGCCATGAGGGAATTAGATATATTTTTCCAGAGGATATTATATATGTAAGTAAAAATAAGGAAAATAAAACAGTTTCAATTTATACAACGAATAATCATCATATTTCAACATATACACTTCAGGAATTAGAAAATAAGCTTAATGCATATGATTTTTTACGTGTACATAAAAGTTATTTAATTAATATGTTATATGTACAAGAACTTAAACCTTATTATAATGGCACGTATAATTTGTATTTAGACGGGTACGATGAGCAACCGATTCCAGTAAGTCGTAATTATGTAAAACGACTTCGAAATAAAATTGAACTATGACAAGTAATGAGAGAATTTTAACATGATAAACTAGAAATCCTTCATGATAAGGAGGATTTAACTTAAATATTCAGAAAATTTAGTACAATCTCCACTAAGAAGTAGTAATGGGGGGATTGTATGTGAAAACGTTGAAGTCAATTTTACTTTGGGGAGTTATTGCAGCACTAGGAGCATCTGCTTTTGGTGTAATAGCCTTATCTCAAGGTGAAACAATTAATGCTGTATGGCTATTAGTTGCTGCTGTATCAGTGTATGCGATTGCTTATCGCTTTTATAGTAGATTTATAGCGAGGAAAGTTTTCGGACTAGATAATAATAGGCAAACACCTGCTCATACATTAAATGATGGGAAGGATTATGTTCCGACAAATAAATGGGTTTTATTTGGCCATCACTTTGCAGCGATTGCAGGGGCAGGTCCTTTAGTAGGTCCAATTTTGGCGGCGCAGATGGGCTATTTACCCGGGACAATTTGGATTATCGTTGGAGTAGTTATTGCTGGAGCTGTACAAGATTTTGTAATTTTATTTGCTTCAATGAGACGTAACGGTAAATCATTAGGAGAAATGATTAAAGATGAGATTGGTCCTGTTACAGGATTAATTGCGATGATTGGTATTTTAGGTATTATGATAATTTTATTAGCGGTATTAGCTTTAGTAGTCGTGAAAGCGCTCGTTGGAAGTCCGTGGGGAATGTTTACAATCGCAGCAACGATTCCAATTGCTATTTTAATGGGAGTTTATATGCGTTACATTAGGCCAGGACGTGTAGGAGAAGGATCAGTAATTGGTATTATTTTACTAGTTTTATCTCTTGTTGGAGGACAATATGTAGCAGAAAATCCGACGCTTGCAAGTATATTTACTTTCAGTGGTGAGACAATTGCTATTATGCTTATCGTATATGGATTTATTGCATCAGCATTACCAGTTTGGATGCTTCTTGCACCACGAGATTATTTAAGTACATTTTTAAAAATAGGAACGATACTTGGATTAGCAATTGGCATTTTAGTTGTAGCTCCAGATTTAAAGATGCCGGCAGTATCTCAATTTATTGATGGAACAGGACCTGTTTTCTCTGGAAATTTATTCCCGTTCTTATTTATTACAATAGCTTGCGGTGCTGTGTCTGGATTCCACGCTCTCGTTTCATCAGGTACGACACCGAAAATGATTGAGGAAGAAGGCCATGCAAGGCCAATCGGTTATGGAGCGATGTTGATGGAGTCGTTTGTAGCGGCGATGGCTATGATTGCAGCTTGTGTATTAACACCAGGAACTTATTTTGCAATTAATAGCCCAGCAGCACTAATTGGGACTGATGTATCACAAGCGGCTCAAGTTATTTCCTCATGGGGATTTGCTATTACACCGAATGAATTAAAAGAACTTGCTGTTAATGTCGGAGAACAGACCATTTTATCACGTACAGGTGGCGCACCAACATTAGCAATTGGTATGGCGTATATATTTTCACAAGTAATGGGCGGAACGGCGATGATGGCATTTTGGTACCATTTTGCGATTCTTTTTGAAGCACTATTTATTTTAACGACGATTGATGCTGGAACACGTGTAGGGCGATTTATGATTCAAGACATTTTAGGACATGTATATAAGCCGTTTGCGAAAACAGATTCTACATTAGCAAATGTGATAGCTACAACACTATGTGTACTAGGGTGGGGGTACTTTTTATATCAAGGAGTGGTAGATCCTCTTGGCGGAATTAATACGCTATGGCCACTTTTTGGTATTGCAAACCAAATGTTAGCAGGTATTGCATTATTACTTGGAACGACAATTTTGTTCAAAATGGGGAAAAAAGCATATGTTTGGGTGACACTTATTCCAACTGTCGGATTGCTTATTGTAACAATGACAGCTGGTTATCAAAAGTTATTTCATGAAAATCCTAAAATAGGATTTCTATCACATGCGAAAGTATTCCAGGGAGCATTAGATGACGGGAAGGTATTAGCTCCAGCTAAAAACGTTGCGCAAATGAAACAAATTATTTTTAATGACTATATTGATGCGGCACTTTGTGGGATTTTTATGATAGTTGTAATCGCTGTATTAATTTCTGCACTTCGAATTTGGATCCAAGTATTAAGAAATAAGCCGATGCCGCTAAAAGAGGCGCCATATATTCCTAGAGATGAAAGTGAGTCGAGGAACTATGCTTAAAAGTTTACGGAACGTATGGAGAAAGAGGAAGCAATTTATTAGTTTGCTTGTTGGAGTTCCAAGTTATGAAACGTATGTAAATCATATGAAAGCGCATCATCCAGAAGAGAAAATTCTATGTCAAAAGCAATTTTTTGCTGAGGCACAAGAAGCTAGATTTAATGCAAAAGGCGGAAAGATATCACGATGTTGCTAATGGAGGAGACGAAATTTCGTCTCCTCTTTTATTTTACTGTTCCACGTGGAACAGTAAAATAAAAAATATTGGGAATTATAGGGATTACGTAATACAATAGCATATAGAAAGAGATAGATGGAAAAGAAAAAGTAGGGAGATTATTTTATGTTCAGAGATCTATTTGTAAATATGACAATCATTCTTTCCTTTATCTTTGTAGGTGCTCAGCTTTTAAGAGATAAGCCGTTAAAAGAAGGGTTCTCTTTTTAGCAGAAATGTTTGGTCGGTATTTTAACTGGAATATTGGGTATATTATTGATGCATTTTGGTGTACATATTGAAGATATTATGTTGGATTTACGTTATTTAGCAGTTATTTTGGCAGTTATAATTGGTGGCCCAATAGCTAGTAGTATAACAGTTATGATCATTTTAATAACGCGGGTGCTTTTTACTGAGTATTCTTTAGCCTCTGAATTGGCTTGCTATACTATCGTGGCAATAGGGATTGGCATTACCCTTATTTGGCGAATGAAAATTTCTATATTTACAAAATGGATATGGTTCAATGTGTGCAGTTTGTCTATTTTAATACTGCCACTTTATATTTTATTTAAGGATATGTATGTAGTTTCATTATATTTAGTTTGTTGTATTGTAGCGGCATATATCACATTTGTAAGTACAAGTTACGTATTGCAATCAAATGAATTATTTCAAACGATGAAGCATTATGCAACGATAGATGCATTAACGAATCTAGGAAATGTAAGGCAATTTGATTTAGAGATGAATCGTCATATTGATAACAAGTATATGAAAAATGATTCACTCTGTTTATTACTTATCGATATTGATCACTTTAAGTATGTAAATGATACATACGGTCATCCTGCTGGGGATGAAGTGTTAAAACAAGTAGGGCGTATTTTGTTAGAGAATGGACCATTCTCTAATTTGGTTTTTCGAAAGGGTGGCGAAGAATTTGCCTTGTTGATACCGAAAAAGGGATTAGCATTTGGAACTCGTATAGGGGAACAAATTCGACTAGCTGTTGAAAAGCATTCATTCCAACTGAAAAACGGAACAAAAATTAAAATTACAGTTTCTGTTGGGATTTCAGAGTATAAAAAATCACCTGAGCAATTTATTCAAGCAGCGGATGATGCATTATATTATTCAAAAAAAAATGGTAGAAACCAAGTTAGTTCAGCATCATAGGAATTCGAGGAGTACTTTAAAACATTTTTGCAAAACATACTAAAACCGACAGAACAATGAATGCTCTGTCGGTTTTAGTATGTTTTTTAATTTATTATTAGACAAGCTCTTTCTGTGCAACGAATTTACGGTATGCACCGTGATGTGTTGGTCCTACATACTCGTTAATTTTGAATGAATGACGAATTGCAGCTGTGATGAATTCTTTTGCAGTTTTTACCGCTTCTTTTACAGTTTTTCCTTTTGCAAGTTCTGCTGTAATTGCAGCAGAATATGTACAACCTGCACCGTGTGTATTTGTCGTATCAATCTTTTCTGATTCTAGAAGATCGAATGTGTCACCGTCATATAATACATCAATAGCAGTTTCTGTACCTAGTTTGCTACCACCTTTAATTAGTACGTATTTAGCACCTAAAGCATGGATTTTCTTTGCAGCTTCTTTCATGTCCTCAAGAGAATTAATTTTCACACCACTTAATTGATACGCTTCAAATAAGTTTGGTGTTACAACTAGTGCCTTTGGAACAAGAACGTCACGTAAGCAGTCGTTTGTTTCAGGGTGTAACGCTTCATCGGCCCCTTTACATACCATAACAGGATCAACTACTACATTTTTGAAATTGTGCTTTTCAATTGTTTCCGCAACCATTTCGATAATTTCTACTGATCCAAGCATACCTGTTTTTAAAGCATCTACGCCAACACCTTCAATTGTTGTTTCTAATTGTGGTTTTAATGTAGAAGCCGCGATCGGGAATACGTTATGTGCCCAACCGTTATGTGGGTCCATCGTTACGATTGTCGTAAGAGATGTCATTCCATATACGCCAAGTTCTTGGAATGTTTTTAAATCTGCTTGTATACCAGCACCGCCACTTGTGTCAGAACCCGCGATTGTAAGTGCCTTATTTAATGTCATTATGAAAGCCCCCTCAAGTGATATAATGAAAACTATGTTTTCACTATTATATCAATGTTACGAATAAGTACAAAGTGAAAAGTAGATGATTTATGTTAAGTACTATTTAAAATCTTGTATGCAGGAGACGAATTATGTTTCAAGAGAATCGTACAAATGAATTAGTTATATTAAAAGAGATTGCAGAAACGTTGAATACCTCAAATGATACCTACCATGTATTGCAAGCGGTCCTAGAAAAATTACTAAGTGTAACAGGTTTAACGACAGGATGGATTTTTCTTGCGGATGAAAATGGGAAGTATACGAAGTTAATCGATTACCAATTACCAGAGGCACTTACATATGAAAATAAACGCCCGATGTGTGAAGGTGAGTGTTGGTGTTTACGAGGCTTTGTAGATGGAAAATTAAAACGAGCAGTTAATATTATTGAATGTAAAAGAATTAATAATGCAATTGAATATAATTGGGGAGATACGGAAGGAATTCTTCATCATGCTACGGTTCCTTTAAAAGCTGGAGGAGAAAAGTTTGGCGTATTAAATGTAGCAAGTCCAGGTAAAACACATTTTTCGGAAGAAGAATTAGTACTACTCCAATCCGTTGCTTTCCAAATTGGAACGGCTTTAAAGCGGGCAAAACTATATGAAAATGAAAAGCGAAGAGCGCATTATTATGTGAAATTGGAGCGTTTTATTCAAGCCTTAAGAGCGATTCATAAATTTAATGCATTGCCAGAGGGGATTGTAGAACAAATAGGGAAATTATTTCTATGGGAGCAAGTTGTATTCTTCATTAGAGAAGAAAATGAACTTGCTGTAAGGGCTTCTTATAAGATGGATGAGCTGCAAGAAGATTTGAAGTTAGCAGCACAGGAAGCGCTGGAAAAAGAAGAACCTGTTTTATTAAAGAGTCAGGTTAGTAATATAGCACATCCTAATAGTGCAGTTATTGCCATTCCGATACATATTCAAAATCATATATTTGGCGTATTAAGTGTAAGTTCTAATAATGGAGAATTTGATATAAATACGATAGATGTAGTACAGGCTTTAGCAAATCATATATCATTAATGATAGAAAACTTAAGGTTAAATGAAAAACGCCGAGAGCTTGTACGAATGGAGGAACGTAATCGTTTAGCTAGAGATTTGCATGACTCTGTATCACAAAAATTATTTTCATTAACTTTTATGACGAAGGGTGCTGAAGCTGTTTTAAAAGGCCAAAATGAAAAGGTAGATAGTTCTTTGTATGAAATGCGTGAACTAGCGCAAGGTGCTTTGAAAGAAATGAGGACCTTGATTTGGCAGCTTCGTCCGGCAGGATTAGAGAAAGGGTTATTACCAGCTCTAAAGCAATATGGCGAAAGTTTGGGATTGAAAATTCGGGAACAGGTTACTGGTGTTCGTGATTTGCCACGCGTAGTAGAGGAAGCGCTATGGCGAATTGGACAAGAATCTTTAAATAACGTAAGTAAGCATGCGAATGTACGAGAAGCGACGATTTATTTCAAGGTGACGGAGAAAAATGTATCATTAGAAATAATCGATCAAGGAAACGGCTTTGAAGAAAAGGATATAAAAGAGAAGAAATCACTTGGTATGACTACGATGCGTGAAAGAGTAGAATTAGTTGGTGGAACAATTAAAATTGTAAGTGGTAAGAAAAGAACAAGTGTAAAAGTAAATGTACCATTATGATGTGAAAATGAGGGAAGTTTGTGAAAATAAAAGTATTGTTAGTTGATGATCATACAGTCGTTTTAAAAGGATTAGCGTTTTTTCTAAGTACACAGGAAGATTTTGAATTAGTTGGGGAAGCCAATAATGGAAAAGAAGCGTTAGTGAAAGTAGGAGAAACAAATCCTGATGTTGTACTAATGGATTTATATATGCCTGAGATGGATGGGATTGAGGCGACAGCTTGTATTAAAAAAGAATATCCAAACGTGAAAGTAATTGTCTTAACTAGTTTTTCTGATCAGGCTCATGTATTGCCGGCATTGAAAGCTGGAGCGAGTGGTTATATTTTAAAAGATGTAGAACCGGATCAGCTTGTTGAAGCTATTCGAAGCGCATATAAAGGAAATATTCAATTACACCCGGATATAGCAAATGCTCTTCTCTCTCAAACATTACCTGTGGACGAAAAGGAAGAAGAACCTTCTATTCAAGTGGATGTGCTAACAGCAAGAGAAAATGAAGTATTGCAGCTATTAGCGAAAGGGATGAGTAATAAAGAAATCGCCTCTGTTTTAGTTATTACGGAAAAAACGGTAAAAGCTCATGTGAGTAGTATTTTGAGTAAGTTACATTTATCAGATCGCACACAAGCAGCATTATATGCAGTGAAAAATGGAATTGTATAAGACTAAAGTCGTAAGACTGAGTTCGCCTTTAGAAGGTGGACTTTTTTTATGGAAAAATACGTCTATGTGAGGACGAAATTGTCTTGATATAAAGATAAAATGTATTTGTAAGCAACAACAATTACAAGGGAGAAACCCTTTTTCGTAAGTAATATATAACAACATAAGAGTGAATAGTAGGAGGAAAAGAATCATGGCAACAGTTTTATTTGTAAAAGCAAACAACCGCCCAGCGGAACAAGCAGTAAGTGTGAAATTATACGAGGCATTTTTAGCAAACTATAAAGAAGCACATCCAAATGATACAGTAGTAGAACTTGATTTATATAAAGAAGAATTACCATATGTAGGCGTAGACATGGTTAATGGTACATTCAAAGCAAGCAGAGGATTTGATTTAACAGAAGAAGAAGCAAAAGTAGTAGCAGTTGCTGATAAGTATTTAAATCAATTCTTAGAAGCTGATAAAGTTGTTTTCGGTTTCCCATTATGGAACTTAACGATTCCAGCAGTACTACACACGTATATTGATTATTTAAACCGTGCAGGTAAAACGTTTAAATATACACCAGAAGGTCCAGTTGGCCTAATCGGAGATAAGAAAATTGCATTATTAAATGCACGCGGCGGCGTATACTCTGAAGGCCCAGCGGCGGAAGTTGAAATGGCTGTTAAATATGTAGCAAGCATGATGGGCTTCTTCGGTGCAAAAAACATGGAAACGGTAGTTATCGAGGGACATAACCAATTTCCAGATAAAGCAGAAGAAATCATTACTGCAGGTCTTGAAGAAGCAGCTAAAGTAGCAAGCAAATTTTAATTGAAATTATAATCGCCACTCAAAAAACAGCATTAACTTTTATGTTAATGCTGTTTTTTATATTTTCAGCTCGTCAGCAAGTTTTTCTAATTGATTTCGATCTTGTATGTAATATGTTCGGCCTTCTTTTTTTAAATAATTTTGCTGGCAAAACTGGTTTAATACATATAAAAGATGGCGGTAACTGACGTTTAAGTATTCTGAGGCCTCAGTATGTTTTTCGGTATAGCAATTATTTTGTTCCGTTAATAGAATAAATGCAGCTAATCGGTTTTCAAACGGGTAACTATAGTTTTTGGCGTAATTTTCTGTTCGGGTAATTATTTTTTCTCCAATAAATTTGCATAGTTTCTGTAGAAAGGTAGCATCTTGCAATAAAAGATGCTGACAATCTTTAAGAGGAAGCGCTAAGCAAATGCAATCTTCAATCACCTCAACCTCTTTCGTAACAGATTCTACGCCAATTAATCCTAATTCCCCAATGAATGAAGGTGCTTGAATAAAATTAATTAAAGAGACTTTCCCATTTTTATGGCTCATATATATTTTTGCTTTCCCGGAAATTAAGTAATAGAGATAAGGGAGGTCGATTCCCTCCTTACATATCATCTCTTTCTTTTGAAAAGAATGTAGTTCTACATATGGTAAGACATGAAAGGAAAAAAGAGTATGGAATTGATGAATTTGCATGTATTGATAAATTTCTTTCTCATTTTTACTGATTTTCATATTTTCACCCCTGTTTATAGTATGAGATATCTCCTATTATTTTTACAAGGAAGAATGATACGATTTATGTAAATTTGTTTTTGTAGAAAAGAGAGTGTGAGGGGTTTATGAAAAAATATAAAACATTGCTATTTGATGTAGATGATACATTGTTAGATTTTCAGAAGGCGGAGAAAGTGGCGTTACGTATGCTCTTTGAAGAGAAAGGGATTCCTTTAACTAGCGAGGTTGAAGCGCAGTATAAAAAAGTTAATAAAAGCCTGTGGGCTGCTTTTGAAGAAGGTGAAATAAACCGTGATGAAGTCGTAAATACACGATTTTCGATTTTGTTTAAAGAGTACGGGGAAGAAGTAGATGGGATATTATTCGAAAATAATTATCGTAGCTACTTAGAAGAAGGAAACCAACTCATGCAAGGTGCATTTGAATTTATAAATCAAATTCAAAGTGAGTATGATTTATATATAGTGACAAACGGTATTTCTAAGACGCAAGATAAACGTTTACGTAATGCAGGATTACATTCATTTTTTAAAGATATTTTTGTTTCTGAAGATACGGGATTCCGAAAGCCGCTGAAAGAGTATTTTGATTATGTTTTTGAAAGGATTCCTAATTTTGCTTTTGAAGAAGGGCTCATTATTGGGGATTCGTTAAGTGCCGATATTAAAGGTGGATATGTAGCGGGAATTGATACTTGTTGGTTTAATCCAGAAAAGAAACCAAATAATAGCGAGATTGTGCCAACATATGAAGTGCATAGTTTTGAAGAGTTATACGCGCTATTAAAGCAGCATGTGTAATAAAGTGAAACTTTAATCAGTGGGGGTTTTGTCCATCCCCCACTGATTATTAGCCTTCACCAATCGGGCTTTTACGGGCAATTATCTCCCACCTAACTCCCTCGCACTCGCCGGATTTTGAGGTGGGAGTCTTACTGCCCACAAATAGCGGGATAAAAATAGGCAGTGGAACTTTTGTCCCTACTGCCTATTTTTATTCGTTTGTAGCTTCGTTGTTTTTTGGAAGTGGAAATGCATTACCAATCGCTGCCGCTCCAAGCATTGGTAATAGTAAATTGAGCGGGAAAAACATAAGTAATAACAAGGTTATAGCTATTGGCTTTCGTAACGCATAGCTTGAGATTGCTGTTGTTACGATGGCCACAGATGCTATTGGATCTATAGGAAGAATGGAAGCCATCGCGAATCCGATACTTGATCCAGCAAATATAATTGGGAAGATATGTCCACCGCGCCAACCTGTATTTAAACAAACGGCGGTAATACATAATTTTAAAACTCCTGAAAGAAGTAATACCCAAAAAGATAAATGGCTCCATTCAACAACTAAATCTTTTAATTGATGTTCCCCAGAAAATAATGTGTATGGGAGAAAAGTCCCCGCAATTCCTAATAAAACCCCACCTATAATTCCAAGTGTTAGTTTGTATTCGCGGAAAGGATGGATAATTTTCTCTAATGTAAATTCTACTTTGAAATAAAGGAAACCGACGATAGCACCGATACAAGCAAGAGGGAGAAAGGCGATCCATTCATTGATTGAAAGAGATCCTTCCCCAAAATCAACAATAAAAGATCCACGATTATCGAGTTTACTAAGCAATAAATAAACGGAAAAACCAGCAAAAGTAGTAGTTAGATATACAATTGCTTTTTTTCTTTTAGAAAACCCATTAATTTGTTCACCCTCATTTTCATTCGGAGCTAAATAACCGAATAATGGAGCGTTAAAAATGACGCTTAAAGTGGCACCAATTCCAACTTCTGTTAGTTCGTTCATTCCCTTTAAAGCGAAGTTAAAGCGATCCCCTACCCATGTACAAAGTCCACCGATAATTCCAACAAGTGCGGCCTCTGGACCTAGACTAGCTCCAAATATTAAAACAATAAGCGCAGTTAAAGTAGCTTTATGTACAAAACGGTATTCAATTCTACCTGTTTTTTTATATTCACCCATTACTTCTGGCATAAGACGTGGATATGTACCGAAGTATTTTTGTGTTAAACCAACGAGGATACCGCCGATGATTGTTACACAAAGAGTGTAATAAGGGGGAGAAGAGAAAACGTTAGGTAAATATCCCCAAATAAAGTGGATTCCGATATTTAGCGTAACTAAAAATAACCAAACTGTAGCCCCTACTATAGAGCCTAAAAGAATGCCATATAGGACGAGTATATAGTGCATGTCCTTTTTATTTTTCATGTTATACCTCCGTTATGTAAGTTTTAATATAGAAAGGATTAAATATGCTAGTGTGAAATGGATTGAATATATATAGTATCTTTTTGAGAGGCTGGCTTATTCAATATAATGGAGTCTCTTGAGAATCTTGAACCTATACGCTTAAACTACTTATTTAATTCTATATATTGATCGAGGTTTTTAAAAGGTCTTTTTTAAATGAATATGGAATATATTTCTTTTGTTGTTTATATTAAAGTTCACGAATTTGATTTAGAACATTCAGAAAAAACAATTGACATCAGGAAATTATTGCTATAAAATCAACGGTAATTGCATAGTCTTATCAAGAAAAGGTGGAGGGACAGGCCCGATGAAACCTTGGCAACAGCCGTATAACGGAATTGTGCCAAATCCTGCAGGTAATAATCCTGAGAGATAAGAAAGAGCCTTTAGAGCGTGTTTTCAAACTGCTCCTTTCTTGTTTTCAGGAAAGGGGCAGTTTTTTATTTTGTATAAAAGAAAGGAGAATGAGAGATGGGAGAATCATGGGGAAAAGGAACAATTTGTGTGCAAGGTGGCTATACGCCAAAGAATGGTGAACCGCGTGTTTTGCCACTTTATCAAAGTACAACATATAAATACGATACCTCGGATGATTTAGCGGCACTATTTAATTTAGAGGCAGAAGGATATATATATACGCGTATTGGAAATCCTACTTTAGCTGCATTTGAGCAAAAGTTATCAGATTTAGAAGGCGGTGTGGGGGCTGTTGCGACAGCTTCTGGGCAGGCGGCCATTATGCTGGCAGTTTTAAATATTTGTAGTAGTGGAGATCATCTTCTTTGTTCTTCAACAGTTTACGGGGGAACATTTAATTTATTTGGAGTAAGTTTACGTAAGCTTGGCATTGATGTTACGTTCTTTAATCCAAATTTAACAGCAGATGAAATTGCGGCACTTGCTAATGATAAGACAAAACTCGTTTATGCAGAATCGCTAGGAAATCCAGCAATGAACGTTTTGAATTTCAAAGAACTTTCAGCGGCAGCAAAAGAATTAGAAGTACCTTTTATCGTTGATAATACATTAGCGACTCCTTATTTATGCCAAGCGTTCGAACATGGAGCAAATATTATTGTTCATTCTACGACGAAATATATTGATGGTCATGCAAGCTCTTTAGGTGGCATTGTAATTGACGGAGGAAACTTTGATTGGACAAATGGAAAATATCCTGAGCTTGTCGAACCTGATCCGAGTTATCACGGCGTAAGTTATGTACAAAATTTTGGAGCGGTAGCTTATATTGTGAAAGCGCGCGTTCAATTATTAAGAGACTATGGAAACTGTATGAGCCCATTCAATGCGTATATTAGCAATATTGGCTTAGAAACACTGCATTTACGAATGGAACGTCATAGCGAAAATGCTCTCGCAGTTGCCAAGTGGCTTGCTAACCATGAACGTATTGAATGGGTGAATTATCCGGGGTTAGATAGTAATGAAAATTACTCGTTAGCACAAAAGTATTTGAAAAAAGGTGCTAGTGGAGTTTTAACTTTCGGTATTAAAGGTGGATTAGAAGCAGCAAAAGAATTTATTGCAAATGTAAAACTAGCGACTCTTGTAACGCATGTAGCTGATGCAAGAACTTGTGTTATACATCCTGCTAGTACGACGCATAGACAATTAAGTGCTGAAGATCAGCGTTTAGCTGGTGTTACATCTGATTTAATTCGTTTATCGGTTGGTATAGAAGATGTTTCTGATATTATTGCAGATTTAGAAGCGGCATTAATCGGAGGCAAACAACATGCCGATCATAATTGATAAAGATTTACCAGCTCGTAAAGTATTGCAAAAAGAAAATATTTTTGTAATGACGAAGGAACGAGCAGAAACACAAGATATCCGGGCATTGAAAATTGCCATATTAAATTTAATGCCAACGAAGCAAGACACAGAGGCACAATTACTTCGATTAATTGGAAATACACCGTTGCAATTAGATGTCCATTTGCTTCATATGGAATCACATCTGTCTCGTAATGTAGCGCAGGACCATTTAACAAGCTTTTATAAAACGTTTCGTGATATTGAAAATGAAAGATTTGATGGGCTCATTATTACAGGAGCACCAGTTGAAACTCTTTCTTTTGAAGAAGTAGATTATTGGGAAGAGCTTAAAAGTATTATGGAGTATTCAAAAACGAATGTAACATCTACGCTTCATATTTGCTGGGGGGCACAGGCTGGTTTGTATCATCATTATGGCGTTCCAAAGTATCCTCTTAAGGAAAAAATGTTTGGTGTATTTGAACATGAGGTCCTTGAACAACATGTGAAATTGTTACAAGGCTTTGATGAGTTGTTTTTTGCCCCGCACTCTCGTCATACAGAAGTACGAGAGAGTGATATTAGAAGGGTAAAAGAATTAACATTGTTAGCAAACTCTGAAGAAGCTGGTGTTCACCTTGTTATTGGGCAAGAGGGAAGGCAAGTTTTCGCACTCGGTCATAGCGAATATAGTTGTGATACGTTAAAAGAAGAATACGAACGAGATCGTCAAAAAGGGTTAAATATTGATGTGCCAAAAAATTATTTTAAGCATAATAATCCAAATGAGAAACCGCTTGTTAGGTGGAGGAGTCATGGGAATTTATTATTCTCTAATTGGTTGAATTATTACGTGTATCAAGAAACCCCTTATGTATTGTAAAAAAAGATTGTGTAACACGTGGCAACGTTTTCTTTGTAAAGATTACTCTTTATTTTTCCGAATCTTCAAAATACATTGTTTTTCAGATTTTTTACTCATATAATTTCATCTAAACACAATTTTTGAGGGGTGGGCAGTATTATGAAAGAAATTCAAGTTGGTTTATTAGGTCTTGGGACAGTTGGTAGCGGTGTAGTTCGTATTATTACAGATCATCAAGAACGACTCATACACCAAGTAGGTTGTCCAGTGAAAGTAACGAAAGTGTTGGTGCAAAACATTGAGAAGGAGAGGGAGGTCGAAGTATCTTCTACTCTATTAACACAAGATGCGAATGAAATTTTAGATAATCCTAATATTGATGTTGTCATCGAAGTAATGGGTGGCATTAATGATGCAAAAGCATATATTTTACAAGCTTTACAAAGTGGGAAGCACGTTGTGACTGCAAATAAAGATTTAATGGCGTTACACGGAGCGGAATTATTAGCGGTAGCAAAGGATAATAAAGCTGATCTGTTTTATGAAGCAAGTGTAGCCGGAGGAATTCCGATTTTACGCAGCATAGTAGAAGGACTTTCTTCAGATCTTATTACGAAAGTAATGGGAATTGTAAATGGAACGACAAATTTTATTTTGACGAAAATGTCAGATGAAGGGAGAGCATATAACGACGTGTTAAAAGAAGCTCAGCAGCTTGGATTTGCAGAAGCAGATCCAACATCAGACGTAGAAGGTTTAGATGCAGCAAGGAAAATGACGATTTTGGCTACTCTCGGTTTCTCTACAAATGTAGAGCTTGGAGATGTGAAGGTAAAGGGAATTACTTCTATTACAGCAGAAGATATTGAATATAGTAAGAGCTTAGGTTATACAATTAAATTAATTGGTCTTGCAAAGCGAGATGGTGAAAAATTAGAGGTTACAGTTGAACCAACGTTACTTCCAAATACACATCCTCTTGCGGCAGTACAAAATGAATATAATGCTGTCTATGTGTATGGAGAAGCGGTAGGAGAAACGATGTTTTATGGACCGGGAGCAGGAAGCTTACCGACAGCGACAGCTGTTGTGTCAGATCTAGTTGCTGTAATGCAAAATATTAGGTTAGGTGTAAACGGAAATAGTGCGGTATCTCCTCAGTATGAAAAAGTATTAAAAGAGCCAGATGAAATTGTTGTGAAAAAGTTTTTAAGATTTCATGTAAAAGACGAAATTGGTGTATTTGCAAAAATTACATCATTGTTCTCTGAGCGTGGTGTTAGCTTTGAAAAGATTATTCAAATGCCGCTTGAAGAGAAAGGGAAAGCAGAAATTGTAATTGTAACGCATCGTGCTTCTCTTGCGGATTACGAGTACATTCTACATACATTGCAATCGTATGAAGAAATAGATTGTTTGAAAGCAAACTATCGAATTGAAGGAGATGCTAAGTAGTATCTCTTATCATAAAGTGAAACTTTAATCAGTGGGGGTTTTGTCCATCCCCCACTGATTATTTGTCTTCACCAATCGTGCATTTAGGGGCAGTTATCTCCCACCTAACTTCTTTGCATTCGCTGGATTTTGAGGTTGGAGTTTTACTACCCGCAAATAGCGGGATAAAATGAAAAAACCTATTAAGCGGCTTGCTTAATAGGTTTTTTTCTATTTAAAATCTGCGTACCAACTTGAATAAATGCTTGAATAATCCAACCTGTTGTAAAGGATAAGATAATTGTTCCAAAATAGATTGGCCCATCTAATAAGAAGCTTAATGTTAAAAATAAAAAAGCTAATGAAATTTCTGTTCTTCTAAATGTCCACTTCTTTTTCTCAGCAACAGTTAAAACGAAAGCCTCTTGAGGTGCTGCGCAAAGGTTAGTAGAGACGTAAAGACCAATTCCGGCTCCGACGAATAGATTTCCGCAAATAAGTGTTATATATTTTGGAAGAGAGCGGATAGCGTCCATAATAGTCGTAATAGAACCAACCCAATCAACAAAAAGAGAAATAAGAATCATCGTTACAATTGTGCCGATTGTAATTTGTTTTTTGTCCCAAAAGAGTACGATTAGGGTAAAAACAAAGTTAATCATGAAAATCCAAAAACCGATACTTATGCCGAAATTTTGATATAGTGCAATAAAGAAGGAATCATAAGGGCTAAGTCCAAAGGAAGTAATTGTCGTCATCATATTAATGCCGATGGCGAGAATGAGTAAACCACCAATGAAAAATATATATTCTAATTTGAATCGAAGCATAGTTGTATATCCTTTCAAAATGTATTTGCTAAGAAAGGATATATTGTGGAAAGCTTACCAGGTCAAGGGAGAATTTTTGTGAGAAGGGGAAAATGAGATGACAAATATAAGAAAGATTGCTGAACTTGCTGGGGTGTCTGTTTCAACTGTTTCACGTGTACTGAATAATCATCCATATGTGAATGAACAGAAACGAAAAGAAATTTTAGCAATTATAGAAGAATTGAATTATACGCAAAATGTGAATGCAATTCATTTAGTGAAAGGAAAAACGAATGTCATTGGTGTTTTATTGCCGCACGTAAATGATCAATATTATAGCGCTATTATCGAGGGAATATCAAAGGAAACAGCAAAAAATAATTATAATATGATGCTTTGTCAGACGAATTATAGTGGGGAAAGAGAATTAGAAATTTTGAATATGTTAAAAATGAAAAAGCTTGATGGGGTTATTATATGTTCGCGGGCAAATAGTAAGGAAAAGCTTGAAGAATATACGAAATTAGGTCCAATTGTTATGTGTGAAGAAATAGATTCGAATTTAATTTCGAGTGTGCATATTGATTATTATAAAGTGTTTTCGCGCGGTATGAAGAGCTTAATAGATGCGGGCCATACAAGTATTGGGTATTGCATTGGAAGAAGTAATAGCATTAATAGCCAAAGGAGAAAACAAGCATATGAAGATTCGCTTCAACAGATGGCTGTAACACCGATAGAGGCCTGGAAGTTTAAAGGCTGTTTTACGGTGGAAGATGGGCGTAATGTAATTAGGGAATGGGCCTCTATGTCAGTAAAACCAACTGCGTTTCTTGTATCTTGCAACCATATTGCGGCGGGAATGGTAACGGAGGCGAAAAAACAAGGAATTCGTATTCCAGAAGATATTACGATTATCGGTTGTGATGATCAAGATGTGGCAGACATTTTAGGCATTACGACGATTTCATATTGTAGTAAAAATGTTGGTGTGAAGGCATTTGAATTATTATATGAAAAGATTAATGATGAGCAAATAGATGTAAAGCACGTGGAGTTATTGCCAGAATTAGTACAAAGGGAAACAACATAATAGATAAGGTGTGAAAATCGCTTTTCAAAATTGCGTTTGGTATAATTATGGACAATCTATGAGGGCTAAAAGGGGTTTTGATATGAGATCAAAAGTAGTAAAAGTAATTCTACTCATTACAATTGCATCTTTCTGTTTATTTGCATATGGCTTTGTTTCAGGTGTAAATGATGTATTAAATCCGAAAGCTTCAAGTTTAATTAAGAAAACGGATGTAGTAGCAAAAGAGAAAAAGAAAACCGGAACATTGCAAGTCGTTAGTTTAGGTGATTCATTAACACGCGGTGTTGGTGATAAAGAAGGAATTGGCTATATTGGGCGTATGAAAGAGGATTTACAAAAAGATTATAAGCAAAAGATTGCATTAACAAACTTAGCTGTTAGTGGTGCGAAAATGCCTGACTTATTAAAACAAATTGAGAGTAGTGGCGCTCAATATTCAATTAAGCAAGCGGATGTAATCGTTTTAACAATTGGAGGAAATGATTTATTTCCAGGCTGGGAATCGCTTGGAAAGATAGATTTAGAAACATACCGTCCTGATACAGCGACGTTCCAAAATGAAGCGAAGAAAATAATAGAAGAAATTCGTAAGTTAAATACAGACAGCCCAATTTTTTGGCTAGGTTTATATAATCCTTTTGAAGATGTAGAAGATTTAAAAGGGTCTTCAAACATTGTTGTAGATTGGAATGCATCTTTAGAAAAATTGGCGATAAATAATAAAAATGTGTATATTACACCGACATTTGATTTATTCCAAAACCGTGGAAAAGATTTATTATACTCCGATCATTTCCATCCGAATGAAGGAGGGTATACATATATGGCGGACCGATTGGTTCAAAATGTTGCGAGTAAATTAAAACTAGAACAAGGAGGGGTAAAATGACGACGATACTTTCTGTACGAGACGTGAAGAAGGTAATTGGAAAGAAGACAATTGTAGAGAATATTTCCTTCGATGTAAAACAAGGGGAAGTGTTTGGCTTCCTAGGGCCAAATGGTGCCGGAAAAACGACTACAATTCGAATGTTAGTTGGATTGATTAAAGAAACAGAAGGTACGATTTCTATAGGTGGTTATTCTATTAAGGAAAATTTCAGAGAAGCGATGCGTCAAATAGGGAGTATCGTTGAAAACCCAGAACTGTATACATATTTAACTGGATGGGAAAATTTAAAACAATTTGCTCGTATGCTAGGTGGTATATCAGATGAACGTATTTTTGAAATTGCTCAAATGGTTCATTTGGATGAAAGAATTCACGACAAGGTAAAAACATACTCACTCGGTATGAAACAGCGCCTTGGAATTGCCCAGGCGCTTCTTGGAAATCCCAAATTGCTCATATTAGATGAGCCAACAAATGGTTTAGATCCAGCTGGAATTAGAGAACTTAGGGAATTTATACATAAGCTTGTGAAAGAAGAAAATATGAGTGTGTTTATTTCAAGTCACTTGCTAAGTGAAGTACAAATGATATGCGATCGTGTTGCTATTATTCATAAAGGAAAAATGATAACAGTTGCACCTATTGAAGAGTTAATTAAAACAGCAAGTGATCGTGTAGAATGGATTGTTACACCGATCTCTAAGGCGAAAAATATGCTTGAATTGGCTGAGGAAGTAAGGGAAGTGAGTATAGAAGATGACCGATTACTATGCCGCATGGATATTGCATCTATAAGTAGTTGGAATAAACTCTTTGTAGAAAATGGGATAGATGTGCATAGCGTTAAGGAACTGGTATTTACGCTAGAAGATTTATTTATTGAACTCACAAGGGGTGAGCAGCATGCGTGAATTTGCGAATCTAGTTTTAAATGAATCGGAGAAAATTTATCGTAAGAAACGTATTTTTGTTGTCATGCTTATTTTAGCAATCTTGATCCCACTTTTCGTGTATGCTCAGTATCGTGAAATAGAAACGACGCAAAAAAGACTCGGTACAACGGATTGGAAAGTTTCATTACAACAACAAATTGTTGATTCACAGAACCGTTTGAACAACTCTAGATTGCCAGAAGAATGGCGTGATTGGCTAAAGGTAAGAGTGGAGCAACAACAATATTATTTAGATCATGATATTAACCCGATGGCACCGGGCGCACCGACTTTTGTAAGAGCATTTATTGAGCAAGGAATTACATTGTTTATTCCGCTTCTTGTAATGATTGTCGCTATTGATATTGTTTCAGGAGAACGGAGTGATGGGACGATGAAGATGTTACTTACGCGGCCGATCCGGCGCTGGAAAATACTTCTTAGTAAGTACGTGACGATGTTATTTTTCATTTCACTCATACTGCTTCTTGTAGGTTTGTTTGCTTACGTATTATCCGGGCTTGTATTTGGATACTCTGGATGGAACTTGCCTGTTTTAACAGGGTTCGTCATTGATAAGGAGACATTAAATACGAATTTTGTACATCTTATTCCGCAGTGGCAATACATCTTAATGGCGTATGGATTAGCTTGGTTTGTTGCTATCGTCGTCGGAACTATATCATTTATGGTCTCTGTTTTAATTCGTAATACACCAGCTGGTATGGGCGTTATGCTAGCCGCATTAATTGCAGGAGGCATTTTAAGCTCATTCGCAACATCTTGGGAAGGTGCGAAATATATTTTTAGTGTGAACTTAACGTTAACGGATTATTTATCAGGAAAATTACCTGCATTACAAGGGCTATCGATGGGATTTTCTTTAATGAATTTAACGATTTGGGCAGTTGTTTCCCTTATTATTTCGTTTGTAGTATTTACAAAGCAGGATATGGTGAATTAATTGGACAGGAAGTGAAAGCATGGAAACAGTTTTAAATAATGATTGGGGGCCATTAGTGGCACCCGAATTTGAGAAAGAATATTATCATACGCTAGCTAATTTTTTGAAAGAAGAGTACAGTACACATGTTGTTTATCCAAAGGTAGAAGATATTTTTAACGCTCTTCGGTATACAAGTTATGAAAATACAAAGGTTGTCATTTTAGGACAGGATCCATATCATGGACCGAATCAAGCGCATGGTTTAAGCTTTTCTGTACAACCTGGTATTAAAACACCACCGTCATTGTTAAATATGTATAAAGAACTTCGAGATGAATATGGTTATGAAATTCCGAATAACGGTTATTTAGTGAAGTGGGCGGAGCAAGGAGTTTTATTATTAAATACTGTATTAACAGTTCGACAAGGTGAAGCAAACTCTCATAAAGGAAAAGGATGGGAGCATTTCACAGATCACGTAATTGAGCTATTAAATGAACGTGAAAAGCCAGTTATTTTCATATTGTGGGGCCGCCATGCTCAGGCGAAGAAAAAGTTAATTACGAATACGAATCACCATATTATTGAATCTGTCCACCCAAGCCCACTATCAGCAAGACGAGGTTTCTTTGGTAGTAAGCCATACTCTAAAGTAAATGAGATTCTATCTAACATGGATGAAAAAGAAATCGATTGGCAAATTCCGAATATATGAACGCAAAAAGGTAGCTAACAATTGTTAACTACCTTTTTATTATTGTTCATTTTTTAGTTTTGCATCTAGTACAAAAGTACCAAATGGGATAACTGATGCAGCAAGTGCGCCAAGTGCCCATAAAATTGATTTACGGTGTACGATTGTTACTTGAATTACCGCAAAGATAAATAGTATAAATAGAACTCCGTGAGCCATACCTGTAATTTTAACGGCTGTTGCAAATCCTGCGAAATATTTTAATGGCATTGCTACAAATAATAGTAATAGGAAAGAAATCCCCTCAACTAGTCCGATTGCTCGTAATCGTCCGATTGGTGTAGATAACATGAAGTAGCCTCCTTTAATGAATGCTTGTTTATAGTAAATTTGTATTCTTTTTCAAAATAAAATAGTCTATTTTGTTCCATTATATACAAAAAGAAAGTTTACACTACGAGAATAGTGCAAAGTTCAAAATATAGTCACAAAAGCGTTGTAATTTAAATAAAAACCTATTTGAAGTATTTGACTTCAAATAGGTTTTATGAATGAAAATATTAAACAAGTACTTCCGTTTTTAAAACAAATTTCTCTACAACTTTTGCAACACCATCGTTCATATTTGTGTCTGTCACGTAGTTCGCAATTTCTTTAATATCATCTGGTGCATTGCCCATTGCAACGCCAAGGCCAGCAAATTCAATCATTGCTTGGTCGTTATAGCTATCACCCATTGCGATAACTTCTTCACGCTTAATACCAAGTTTTTGGATTAGTTGGTTTAGGCTTGTTCCTTTTGTAACACCATATTCAGTAAATTCTAAGAAGAAAGGTTTTGAACGCATAACGCTTAATTGGCCTTCTAGTTGTTTTTGTAGTTTCTTTTCTACTTCAACAAGACGTTCAGCTTCTTTATTCATTAATACTTTTACTACAGGCTCTGTTACAGCGGCTTTAAAATCATCTACTACAACAATTGGCATACCAGTAATTTCGCCTTCAATTCCAGTGTATGGATTATTTTCTTCTGTTACGATATCATCGCCAATATAAGTATGAACCCATACACCTTCAGTTTTACTAATTTCAAATAGGTTGTGAACGATTTCAGGAGATAGCGTACTACTAAAGATTTCTTCGTTTGTTTTACAGTTAATAATTTTTGCGCCGTTAAAAGATAGAATGAAGCTGCCGTATTCTTCTAAACGAAGTTCTTTTGCGACGTTGCGCATACCAAACGTTGGACGCCCTGAAGCAAGTACGACCTTGACCCCCTGCTCTTGTGCTGTCATTAAAGCCTCTTTCGTACGAGGTGAAATGGTATGGTCATCGCGTAATAAAGTATCATCTAAATCTAAAACAATCATTTTATAAGTCATATAGAAAATTCCTTTCTTTGTTGGAATAGAAATAAATTTTTATGAAGATATTGGGGAATATATATAGTAAGACATCGAACCTCTTTGCATGAAGATAAGAAAGGTTCTGCATTGTTAGTATAAATTATCATGAGCGTGTTGCCCATGATAATTTATCCCGCTATTTGTGGGCAGTAAGACTCCCACCTCAAAATTCAGCTGGAGCAAAGAAGTTAGGTGGGAGATCAACTGCCCGTAAACGCCCGATTGGTTCAACTAATAATCAGTGGGGGATGAACAAAACCCCCACTGATTAAAGTTTCACTTTATCATTATCGTAACAACTCTAAAGGTAGAGTGCAATAATGGAAGTTTTCCAATTTACGATAGTTGTTTTTCATTCGAACGAGAAAATAGTATTTCCAGCAAAATAGCCATAACAGACCCAAGAACGAGACCGTTACTTAAAAATGATGCTAAAAATGGTGGTAGCGTAGAAAATGCTCCTGCCGGAATGAACATAACTCCCACTCCTGTAAATATTGAAAGACCTGCTACTTTAAATAATTGTTCTTTATTTTGTACAGTGTTATATTCGCGAAAAGCGAGACCAATCATGCTTGCAAATACAGGATAAATCGCAGCATACCCAACTGCAACGGGGATTGCTGCAAAGAATGAAGTAATCTTTGGGAATATACTAACAAGAATGATAAAGCTTGACCCTAACATAAATGGAAGGCGTTTATAAATATTTGTCGTTGCGATAAATCCTGCTGATCCAGAAATGGCAACAGGACCAATGGCTGAAAATAGGCCGCCTAGTAATTGATTTATTCCTGTTATAATGCCAGCTTGTTTGAAGCGATTTGGAGCGGCATCTTCTTCATACTTAGAAACAACCTTTTGTACAACGCGAATACTTGCTAACATATTTGTTAGAAGTAGTAGTGTGACGAAAATTACTGTAATTGCCATGTTCCATTCAATGCGAGGCATGCCGAAAACAAATAGAGATGGAAGACGAATTATATCTGTCACAGGTGTTACTGGATTAGATAATCCGAAGCATGCGAATAATATCCAGCCGAAGACGATACTGAAAAGAACGGAATATTGTCCAATAATAGGTAGCTTCATAATGAAAAAAGATAGTAAAATAACAATGAGTGAAAGAATAAATACGTTAGCCTGTACTTCTGTATGTTGTCCATCAAGACCAAACATGCCTTTTAAGAAGGAGCCACTAAGTTGTGCGACAAGAAGGAATAAATATGTTCCAATTACTGTCGGTGTAAAGTAACGAACTAGTTTATCGATAAGTCCAAACACACTAAGAATAATACAAATAATTCCACTTAATAGGAAAGCGTACTGAAGAACTTTAAGCGTTTCATTGCTTGATCCAAATAATACGACACCTAAACTTGCATAAAGGGAGAAAATTCCCCACCAAAGGCCTGCAGGACCTTCTTGAATAGGAAGTTTATGACCAAATATAGCTTGCAGTAGGCCGGCAAAGCCAAGAACAAATAATGTTCTTTGTACAAATGCGATAGCTTCAGCACCATCGAGACCATAACTAGTTGCGACACTAATTGGTACAATAAGGCTTCCAGCTAAAATAAATAGTGCCCATTGTAAGGCGGAAAGAAATATCTTCATTATATCAACCTCTTTCATAGATTCCATATCTAGTATATACGTATTTCATTTCCACTGGCAAAGAATGTAGATAGAGAAAAGAGTTGAAACACGATATGAATGCACGCAAGCAATTATGGATAGCAGTTATATGTATGACCTCTGTTGTACTTCTAGGAACATTAGGATTTATGACAATTGAAGAGATTAGTTTATTTCAAGCATTTTGGATGACAATGATTACTGTATTAACTGTTGGATACGGAGATGCCGTTCCTGTAACGCAGGCGGGGAAATTATTTGCACTTCTTATTATCCCTGTTGGCGTCGGTATCGTTACGTATGCAATAGGGGTAGTAGCAGCTATGATTATTGAAGGGAATTTATTTCATGCAGTGCGGAGGAAGAAGATGGATAAACAAATAGCACAGTTACAAAATCATATTATAGTATGTGGGTGTGGTAGAGTAGGACTTCAAGTTGTACATGAATTACAGGAGAAGAAAATTCCATTTGTCGTTGTGGATAAAGATGAAAGTATATTCGAACAGGAAAAGCTTTTATATGTAAATGGAGATGCAACGGAAGATCACGTATTACATAACGCGGGAATTTCAAAGGCGGCTGGTCTAGTTGCTATCGTAGCAAATGATGCTGAAAATGTATTTATTACATTAACAGCAAGAGGATTGAACGATGCAATTAAAATTGTAGCAAGAGCTGAAAAGCCAGAAACAGAAGAGAAGTTACGGCGTGCTGGCGCGAATAAGGTTATTAATCCGTCTAGTATGGCAGGAATTCATATTGCAAAAGGTATTGCGAATCCATTAACAGTTAATTATATTGATACAGTTTTATATGGAGTAGAACAGTCATTTGTTATTGAAGAAATTTTAGTTGGCAAAGATTCTATATTAGTTGGTAAATCATTATTAGAGAGCGATGTAAGAAATCAGTTTGATGTAACAATTTTAGCTATTTTAAGGAATGGAAATATTATTCATAATCCAACGGGGCAGGAAAAACTGCGAGAACGTGATATGATAATAGTATTTGGTTCAGTACAGAAACTGGGGCAATTTGAGAAAGAATTACAAAGTACGAGGTGATAAGGAATGCAAATATCTAGCGACAAGGTTTTAAATAAAATGGCGAATGAAATTGCAAAGGCAAAAAGTAGTGAAGGGCAAAAGTCTAAAGAACATTTATTAGTTGTGCGAGCATTATGTGATTTATTATTAGATGAACAAGTTGAATCGCATACGTATAGAGAGCCACAGGTTCAATCACAAATAATCGGATCTCAGCCTATGACAACAGTTCAACCAGTTATGCCGATTTCTGGAGAGCCAGTATATATAAAAGAAGATGATGCAAATGGTAACTCTCTATTGGATTTTTAAAAGCAAAATCGTTTGGCTTATATGAAAAAATTGCTTATGATAAAAGTAAAAAAGGGGAATTAAGATGAAAATTTTCTTTTTACTAGGTTGTATTGCAGCGGGGCTATCTGTTGCGTTAGGAGCCTTTGGAGCACACGGTTTAGAAAATAAAATTTCTGCAAAAATGTTAGAAGTTTGGAAAACAGGCGTTACATATCAAATGTTTCATGCGGGTGGACTATTTGTAGTAGCTTTATTGATGGATAAGATTCAATCATCACTTTTAACTACTGCTGGTTGGCTAATGGTAGCTGGGATTATTATGTTCTCAGGCAGTTTGTATGCATTAAGTACGACAGGTATTAAGTTCTTTGGCCCAATTACACCTCTTGGTGGTGTGGCATTTATTGTGGCTTGGATTCTAGTAGGAACTGCAGTTGTAAAAGGATTATAAAAAACAAAAGCTGGCAGGAGCCAGCTTTTTTTATGGTCTTGGAGGATAAGTTGCTTGTTGACTAGGTAAATACGTAATTTCTCCTGGGAATTCTACATAATCTAAGTAAATCATTAGTAGCAAGTAGCGTTTTCCGGATTTCGGTTCACTAATAACGATATGATCACGGCCAGCTGCCTCGATGATCCCTGTATAAGATTGTGTACCAAGCGAACTACCACGTTCATAAGTCATTACAACTGTAGCTGGCTTACCCTTGTTTAAACGAAGGATGTTTTCGATATACGATTGCTCTAGTGGTAACATCCCTTGAGAAACTGCAAGCTGAGCCTGAGCAACTTGTTGTTGCATCGCTTGTTGCTGTTGCTGTTGCCCAGGAGTCATTTGTTGCGGTTGCACATAAGTTCCAGATGGTTGATAAAAACCTGTTCCGTAGTATGGGTTTTGTTGCTGTGCCATTCAAAAATCCCTCCTCATTTTCATTCCTTAATATACGCCAGGACAATCCTCACCAGATGGTTGGAAGAAACAGTGTTTTTTAAAGCGGCCAGAATTTTGTTGGTCATACCAAGTTGGTGGGCAAGGGCCTTCAGGTCTAAAAAACCATAAGGAAAAGTTGGCAGGCCAAAAACGTTGCCCTTGAATGGTTCGTCTTGCTAAGGCGATATCTTGTTCCCTTGCTCGTTGATAAAAATACCCTTTTTGCGTTGCCTCAAAACCACCAGGATTTTGATAAACCATTTGACGTAAATTACGTATTTTTTTAAAATCTAAACAATTTCCGCGGACACGATTTACCCCAACGTTTCCGACCATCAACATTCCTTGTTGCCCTTCTCCTTCGGCTTCAGCACGCATCAGTCTAGCTAATAACTTTACATCTTCCTCGTTATAAGCAATAACACCCATTATGTGTCACCTCTCTTTTTGGAATACCTTTTGGAAAGAGGTTATTTCTAGATGAAGTGTGGAACAATTACTAGTTCATACGTATGAGAAAAAGGACTCAGATATGACAACCAAACGAAGTTTTACATTTAGAGGGGGAAAGAAAAAAAGCTAGCGTGGGCTAGCTTTTTCATTAGAACATTTTAGACCATAAATTTGAGAAGAAATCACCAACGGAACGCATTGTTAATACGAACCAATTTGCTTTTTCTACTTCTTCTGTCGTTTTTGCAGCAACTTTCATACTTTTATTTCCATCTAAAAATCCGTATTTATCAGTTGGTTCTAAAACGATGGAACCGACCTTTGCATCTTTCTTAATAGGAGCAACTAAATGTCCATCTTCAGCGAGTGATTTATCCGCTTCAGTAGAAATTTTGTAAGGTGCTTTGCTACCTTTTGCAGTAACTACTGTCACTTCTTTTTCTGGTACAACTGTTACGTAGTCTTCTTTTCCTTTTACTACAGAAATTTTGTTATTTTTATCTATTTTTAATTTCTGTTTTTCGAAGTTATTAAACCCGTATTCAATTAATGCGCGAGATTCTGTGAAACGTTCGTCCATTGATTTCGTTTTAATAATAACTGAAATAAGGCGTAAATCACCGCGTTTTGCTGTAATAGTGAATCCATATCCAGCGGTATCAGAACTTCCTGTTTTTAAACCATCCGCTCCTTCATAAGAGAAAGCAGCACCTGGTAACATCCAGTTCCAATTTTCCATACGAATTGGTTTCGGATGATTATCTGGGAAGTTTCTAAATCTTTGTTTTGTATCCTCTAGCATTTCTGGATACTTTGTAATAATTGTTTTTGAAAGAATACCCATATCGCGAGCTGACATAGAGTTTTCTCCATTCGGATCAGTTCCTTCAGGATGTTTCCCTTTTAAATCAGCGTTATTCAACCCAGTAGCGTTTACAAATTTATATTTCTTTAACCCTAGTTTTTTTGCATGTTCATTTGCAAGATTTAAGAAGTTTTTCTCACTGCCTGCAAGTAATTCTGCTAAAGCAATACTAGATCCATTCGCAGAGAAGATAACGATAGAATGATATAATTCTCTCACAGTATATTGGCGTCCCTTTTCGAACGGTACGTTAGAGAATTCATTATTACGTGAAACTTCATAAGCGTAATCAGAAATGTTTACTTTCGTATCCCAAGTGATTTTTCCTTCTTTAATTGCTTCTAATACGGCATAAACAACAATTAATTTTGACATACTAGCGATAGCTAGTAATTCATCTGGATTTTGTTCATGCAGTATTTTTCCTGTATCTGCATCAAATAGAAGTGCAGCAGCTGCCTCTATATGTATTTTTTCTTCTGCATGGGATGTTGTTACTTCTAAGGAAGAAATTGACAATAGAAACACTAGTAAAATAGACAAGATTTTCTTCATATACATTATCACCTTCGCATCGTTATTAGCATATAGCTCGTACCATTTTAGCATAAATTTGGATGTAAAAAGGTTACAATCTTACAAGAAATTTGAAAAGAATTTGTCGATTTTTGTTCAAATTTGCAGAGAAAAGAAGTTTTTGGTGGGTAAATATAGAGGATAATAAAAAAGGAACGAAATTCGTTCCTTTTTTATTATTATATGTGTAAAAATTTCTCTACTTTTTCGTCTGGTAAAATGTTCCCAACGAAGAATGTACCGAATTCACCGTAACGAGCACTTACTTCATCGAAGCGCATTTCATATATAAGCTTCTTAAATTGAAGAACATCGTCAGCGAATAATGTTACGCCCCACTCAAAATCGTCGAATCCGACTGATCCTGAAATTACTTGGCGTACTTTCCCTGCGTATTGGCGACCGATTTTACTGTGACTGTACATCATTTTTTTACGTTCTTCCATAGGAAGCATGTACCAGTTGTCATCACCTTGGCGACGCTTGTCCATTGGATAGAAGCAAATATGATTTGCTTTTGGTAACTCAGGATATAAGCGAACTAAGATTTGTGGATTTTGGTATGGATCTTCATCAGCTGGAAGGTAGTTGCTTAGTTCAACAACAGATACGTAAGAGTATGCGGGAACTAAATATTCAGCTAATGTTGTTTTATTTAATTCTGTCTCAATTTCATTTAATTCTTCCATTGTTGGACGTAAGATCATAAGCATAATATCTGCTTTTTGGCCAACAACTGTATACATTGCGTGACTGCCTTTTTTCGCAGCAGCTACTTCGTTCCATTTTTCAATGACATTTAAAAATTCAGACACAGCTTGTCCGCGTTCGTCACTAGATAATGTTTTCCATGCTGCCCAATCAATAGAACGTAAATCATGTAAACAATACCAGCCATCTAACGTTGTTGTTGCTTCACTCATTCTATTCACCTCAGTTAATGATATTTTACACGTTAACTATAGCATATATAGGGTTAAAAACATCTACATAAAGTTTCGGCGCATAAAATTGTCACATTTATATTTACTCAAAAACGGGAGAAAATAAGGATTAAGTAGGCTTTATTTTTCGGCTGAATTTTATGAAAATATAATCATTTTTATTTTATCTATTTTTTGGGAGCTATAAGTTTAAAATATAGAGGAAAAGCAGTATTCTTAAAGATAGAGTTTTTTTAACATATGTAGGAGGGTTTATTCGTGAGCAACTTATTTACAGCAGTAAAAGAAAAAGTTCAAGGAAAAGGCATTTCTATCGTACTTCCTGAAGGAACTGATGAAAGAATTTTAGGCGCTGCAGAGCGTTTAGCAAAAGAAGAGTTAGTAAAACCAATCTTAGTTGGTAATAAAGAAGAAATTAGCGCGAAAGCTGCTAGCATGGACTTAACATTAGCGGGCGTTGATATTTACGACCCAGCTACATACGAAGAAATGGATGCAATGGTAGCAACTTTCGTTGAACGCCGTAAAGGTAAAGCAACAGAAGAAGATGCTCGCAAAATCCTTAAAGACGAAAACTACTTCGGTACAATGCTTGTATACATGGGCAAAGCACAAGGTTTAGTAAGTGGTGCAGCTCACTCTACAGCTGATACAGTTCGTCCAGCACTTCAAATTATTAAAACAAAACCAGGCGTTACAAAAACTTCAGGCGTATTCATCATGGTACGTGAAGAAGAGAAGTATGTATTCGCTGATTGCGCAATTAACATTGCACCAAACAGCCAAGATTTAGCTGAAATTGGTATCGAAAGTGCGAAAACTGCTGAACTATTCGGCATTGACCCACGCGTTGCTATGTTAAGCTTCTCTACAAAAGGTTCTGCGAAATCTCCAGAAACAGAAAAAGTTGTGGAAGCAACTCGCATTGCGAAAGAAATGGCTCCTGAATTAACTTTAGATGGAGAATTCCAATTCGATGCTGCATTCGTACCATCTGTAGCTGAGAAGAAAGCTCCAGGTTCTACAATTAAAGGTGATGCTAACGTATTCGTATTCCCAAGCCTAGAAGCTGGTAATATCGGCTACAAAATCGCTCAACGCTTAGGTAACTTCGAAGCAGTAGGACCAATCTTACAAGGTTTAAACATGCCTGTAAATGACCTATCTCGTGGATGTAACGAAGAAGAAGTGTACAAGTTAGCTTTAATTACAGCAGCTCAAGCACTTTAATTCTATAATGAATTAATATGAAAAAAGACCACCCTATTTCTTTTGAAATGCGGGTGGTCTTTTTTATTTTTCTAAACCAAGTGCTTTATTATTACGATCAATAATACGTTGCAAATTCGTCTCATATAAAGGAATCTCATCTATTGTTAATTGAGATGGTGTTAACTTTGGAGCGAATTGCTGTAATGTTTTTAAAAGACGCATCATTAAATTTTGTACTGTAATTGTTTCACCAAGTAATTCTGAGAGTGAGGCCATCGTACTCGGTACAATTTCAGGGTACGTGAAGCGTGTTTCTTCGCCTTGAATTGCTACATTGTAAAAGTCGCGAACAAGCGCAGCGCGTTCCGATCCGCTTCCTGTAGCACATAAGTAAATTTGTACAGCAACCCCACCGCGAATACGGCGCTGAGAAATACCTGCGAATTTTTGGTCGCGAATACTTAAATCATAGCTACCAGGACAATAAGAACCAACAATTTCTTTTGCCTCGATTGTAACGTCGTAATCGTTTAACATTTCCTTAATTAAATGCCACATTGTATCGTATCCAAGATCAATATCGATACCTTTTTCTGTTTCTTGGAATAAAAGTGATACGTTTAACACACCTTCATCAAGTACGACCGCAAGTCCACCGGAATTACGAACGATAACATTGAAGTTGTTTTCTTTTAAAAAGGAAATACCTTCTTCTAAGTGTGGTAGGCGTGAATCTTGAATGCCGAGAACAATTGTATTGTGATGAACCCAAGAACGCATTGTTGCAGCGGATGCGCCATTCCCAATACTTGTGCATAATGTGTCATCCATTGCGAATGATTGCAAGGCATGGAATGTCGGTCCTAAACTAGACTGATCTACAATACGCCACTCTGGCTGAGATAAAATTGAACGGGAATTGCTCATATAACTAACCCCTTATCTTTAAAATGACAATCTCTATTATAGCAAAAAATGAGGGGTTTTCTCGGATATAAAGTGAAAGAATAAAAAGGATGCATTGCCTGCATCCTTTTTATTCTGCAATTTTTTCTAAATTACCATTTCGATCCATTCGGAAAGATGTTTGTGAGCGTTCCTCATCATCCATTACTGCCAATTTGCGAGCGCGGTTCATGATATTCATAAGTGTTTCGTAATCTTCTTGTACAGTATGAGATTGTTGCTCTAATTTTTCTAGTTTCTTCTCTAGTTCTTCATTTCGGAGTATTTGCGCTTTAATTTCTTGTTTCAATCTCGTATTCTCGTTTTCAAGAGCTGTTACTTTTATATTTGAAGATCCAACTGTTTGTAAAAAGTAAATAACATCTTGCATTGTTATTGAACTTTTTGAAGTAGGAACAGTCGGTTCTTGATATGGACTAGCTTCTTTATATTGGACAGCTGTTTCGTTTGGCATTAGTTCCTCGTAATCAGTTATTGATCCTGAGGCTGTTGGTGTATAAAGTAAACGTTTTTTCGCTTGTTCACCGCTCGCAGCACGCATTTTATCTTTACGGTGTTTTTTTGCTAGTTGAAGAGCCTGCTCATAACTATAACGAACGACAGCGTTCCAGCGGAAACCACAAGCAGCGGATGTGCGGTTTAACTGATCTCCTACTTCTTCAAATGCATTTAATTGAGTACTTCCTTCTCGAACATGGCGAAGCACCGTTTCAGCAAGTAATAAATCGTCCTCGTCTGTCCAAGCATCTTGTCTTACTTTCATAGATTCAACTCCCTTTCTTTTTATGAACTTCCTATTTTTATAATGGGCAAAAAAAAAAGCTTTTATACAAAGCTTTTAAAAATATGGTAGATTTCGATGAAGAGAAGAAATTTTTGCTATGAATGGTGGAAGCTTTTGAAGGAGAAAATATAAATAATATGTAGCCTTATATAGGAATAGAGCTATGCCCGGAGACTTGCAACAAGCTTCAAAGAGCGGTAAAATACCATTTAGTGTTTATTTTAAAATGTACTTGTGAAAAGTTTAAAATAGAGGAAGTGTTATATATAATGGGAAACGAATTTCGTGTGTGTGATGATTGTCAGGCAACGAACGTTAAAACGTTGATTCCGAAGTTAAAAAAAGTAGATTCATGTGCAACGATTGAGGTTGCATGTCAGTCTTACTGTGGCCCTGGTCGTAAAAAATCATTCGCGTTTGTAAATAATCGTCCAGTTGCGGCTCCAACAGAAGACGAATTAATCGTAAAAATTGAAGCAAAGTTAAATAAGTAAGAAAAAGAAGAGTGAACAGATTACTCTTCTTTTTTTATGTCCATAAGATAGCGTTTTGTATGAATTCGTATTTCAAAATAATGGTTGACAGTCTTTTGACGTGGTAGGTAGAATAGAAAGTGTCTGATTCTGAGAATCATTATCAGGAAAAAGGTCAATTCACCTAATTTTTTTATTATTATTTGAGAATAAATTTCATTTTATTAAATATATGTTGTTGGTTAGGATGGTTGAGGGATGGAAGCGAGCGCAAGGAGTATAGAACAGCAAGATGTGAATGTTAAAGAGATTAAGAGCAGACCGCTCGTTGCTTCTATTATTTTAATAGCAGGCACAATTTTGTTAGCTTTAAGTATGGCAGTTTCTATTTCGTTTGGTGCAGCAGATATTAGTTTAAAGACCGTTTGGCAAGCTGTATTTCAGTTTGATGGTTCCATAACGCACCATAACGTAATTCAAGAATTACGCATGCCTAGAGCAATAGGGGGCGTAGTTGCAGGTGCCTTTTTAGCGGTATCAGGTGCAATTATGCAAGGTATGACGCGAAATCCACTTGCATCACCATCGTTAATGGGAATTACAGATGGAGCTGTATTTGGGATTGCAATTATGTATGCATTTTTCCCTAATTCACCTTATTTAATGTTTGTTATCGCATCTTTTATTGGGGCTGCGTTTGGAGCGAGCATTGTATATGGTATTGGGTCTTCTTCACCAGGTGGATTAACGCCTGTGAAATTAGCTTTAGCAGGTGCAGCAATTAGTGCTTTATTAGGGGCGATTTCATCTGGAATTGCATTGTATTTCAACCTTGCCCAAGAGGTAAGTATGTGGAATGCAGGCGGCGTTGCCGGAGTGAAATGGCAAAGTATTAATATGTTAGTACCAATTGGTCTTGTTTGTCTCATTATAGCAATTATGATGTCGAGATATATCACAATTTTAAGCTTTGGTGAAGAAATTGCGATTGGACTTGGTCAAAATACGACATTAATTAAATTTATAGGAACAGTACTTGTTCTTGTATTAACAGGTTCTGCGGTTTCTATGGCAGGATCAGTTGGATTTGTTGGACTTGTAATTCCGCATATGACTCGTTTCCTTGTCGGCTCAGATTATAGATGGGTTATTCCATGTTCTGCGGTCTTAGGTGGATTGCTAATTGAATGTGCAGATATGTTATCTCGCGTTATTAATCCACCATTTGAAACGCCAATTGGAGCAATTACAGCGCTAATTGGGGTGCCATTCTTCCTCTACTTAGCACGTAATGAAGGGAGAGGAAAGATGTGAGGACGAGCGTCTTAACAAAAAAGAACATTTCTATTTTAACGATTTTAGTAGGATTAATTGTTGCTGTATTTTTAATAAGTTTAAATACAGGAACATTTAAAATTCCTCCAATAGATGTATTAAAGTCATTGGTTGGATTAGGTGCAGAAGATCAATCTGTTATTTTATTTGAATTTCGTATGCCACGTATGGTTATTGCCATATTAGTTGGTTCTGCATTAGCTATGTCAGGTGCAATTTTGCAAGGGTTATCACGAAACCCACTTGCTGATCCAGGTATTATCGGTATTAACGCTGGAGCGGGATTAACAGTTGTTGTATTCGTCTACTTTTTCTTCGGGAAAGTTGGAACAGGTACACTTTTATCTGTATTTATCCTTCCATTCTTCGCGCTAGTTGGAGCGATATTGGCAGCGGTTATTATTTATTTACTAGCATGGAAAGACGGCGTTTCATCAACTCGATTAATTCTTGTTGGTATCGCTGTTGCAGCCGGCTTTGGTGCGGTTAGTTTAATTTTTTCTATGAAGATGACATCGAACGACTTCCGTTTTGCAACGATTTGGTTGGCAGGAAGTTTATGGGGAACAGATTGGAAGTTCGTACTAAGTGTGCTCCCATGGATGGTTATTTTCTTACCACTAGCTATTAGTAAAGCGCACATATTAAATGTAATGAATTTAGGCGACTCTACAGCAGTTGGGCTTGGTGTAAACGTAGAAAAGGAAAGACGGAAATTATTATTTATTGCAGTTTGTTTAGCAGGTGCATCTGTTGCTGTTGCGGGCGGAATCGGTTTTATCGGTTTAATGGCTCCGCATTTAGCGAGGCGCCTCGTTGGCGGTAAGCATCAAATTATGTTACCAACGGCTGCATTAATAGGAACGTTCTTACTTTTATTTGCAGATGTAATTTCAAGAAGTGTGTTACCAACTTCAGAGATACCGGTCGGTCTTGTTATTTCTGTAATTGGCGCACCATATTTCATATATTTACTTATGAGGACAAAATAAAGGGAGGCTTTTTGTATGGCAACTTTAGCAGTTGATGCGGTATCTGTTGGCTACAATGAAGGGTTAATTATAGATGGATTAACAGTTGAAATTCCGGAAGGACAAATTACAACGATTATTGGACCAAATGGTTGTGGGAAATCCACATTATTAAAAACGGCTTCTCGTATTTTGAAAGCAAAACGAGGTACTGTTTATCTTGATGGAAAAGCAATTGAGAAACAGCCAACGAAAGAAATCGCAAAGAAAATGGCGATTTTACCACAAACTGCAGAAGTGCCAACAGGCCTTACTGTGTTTGAACTTGTTTCATATGGACGTTTTCCTCATCAAAAAGGATTTGGAACATTGAAAGAAGAGGATTATCGCTACATTCATTGGGCACTTGAAGTGACTGGAATGACTGAGTTTGCAAATCGTCCAGCAGAAGCTTTATCCGGTGGGCAGCGTCAACGTGTATGGATTGCGATGGCTCTTGCACAAGGAACAGATTTACTTGTGTTAGATGAACCAACAACATACTTAGATATGGCTCATCAACTTGAGGTATTAAACTTACTGAAGAAGTTAAACAAAGAAGAAGGCAGAACGATTGTTATGGTTATTCACGATTTAAATCATGCTTCTCGTTTCTCTGATCATATGATTGCATTAAAAGCTGGGAAGTTAATGAAACAAGGAACGCCAGATGAAGTCATGACAAGTGAAACGCTTCGAAATGTATTTGAAATCGAAGCTCAAATCGTTCCATGTCCAGTAAACTGTAAACCAATTTGTTTAACATACGATTTAGCGATGATTAATAATCAATTGCGTAAAAAAGCGTAATTAATAGGATTTCTCCCTCTTAAAGAGGTGAGAGGGGGAGTTCTAATTGACGTTGAGCTTCTTACCCATGGATGGGAAGTTGAACGCCCGTTAGAACGGGCTATAAACAACAATTAATAAATATATATTAATTAACTGTTGTTTTCGTTTCTTATAGTTACATGCAAATTATAAGAGAAATACAGCTAGAAGGAGTGGGAATATGAAGAATTTTAAAATGTCACTATTAGCAATGGTACTAGTTGTTACTTCTGTACTATTTGCAGCTTGTTCTAACAAAGAAGAAGAAAAGAAAGCAGATGCGAAGGATGCGAAAACTGAAGAGCGCACTGTACAACATGCAAAAGGGGAAATTAAAATTCCTGCAAATCCAAAGAAAATTGCTGACCTCAGTGGTTCAACAGAAGAATTAGTAATTTTCGGTATGAAACCGATTATTACTGCAAATACAACACAAGAAAAAATTGATGGACATATTGCAAAGAAATTAGAAGGCGTGAAACCAGTAGGTTCTGCTTGGGGCGATAAAATTAACATCGAAGCAGTAGCTGCTGCAAAACCAGACTTAATTCTTGTAAACAATCGTCAAGAAAAGATTTATGATCAATTATCTAAAATTGCACCAACAGTTATGTTAAAAACTCCATTAGACCAATGGCGTCCAAAATTCGAAGAAGTAGGTCAAATCTTCGGTAAAGAGAAAGAAACAAAAGAATGGTTCAAACAGTATGATGAAAAAGCAAGCAAATTACATGACAAAATCATCGCTAAAACTGGTGATGCAACATTCATGAAAATGGCTGCATATCCAAATGCTTTCCGCGTATACGGTGACTACGGTTACGGTAGCGTAATCTTTAATGACTTAAAGTTACCAGCAGTTAAAGGTACACCAACTGATAAACCATTAGTACAAGTACAAAAAGAAGCTTTAATCGATTACAATCCAGATTACTTATTCGTATTTACAACTGGTGACGGTTCTCAGCGTCTAAAAGAATTCCAAGAAGAATCAATTTGGAAAAATATGAATGCTGTTAAAAACAATCACGTATTCACAATTAGCAATGAAGACCTAAACAAAGGATACTTCCCACTAGGTAAAGAAATGATCTTAGACGAAGTTGCTGAGTTTGTTTTAGGAAAATAATATATAAAGAAAAATCACTTTTACGTCGGTAAAAGTGATTTTTCTTTATATAACAGGAATTAATATAGTCTTTCATTTCTTTCTGTTTCTTATTTCGTTTATAATATAAAGTAAGAATGTAGTAAAGGAAGGGGGATGTCGGAAGGTGGTATATTTAAACGACAAACTCAGCGAAACAAAAGTGTTTAAAGACCCAGTACATAAATATGTGCACGTGCGTGATCGCGTTATTTGGGATTTAATCGGAACGAAAGAATTTCAACGCTTGCGCCGTATTAAGCAGCTTGGAACGACATTTTTTACATTTCACGGTGCAGAGCATAGTCGCTTTACTCATTCGTTAGGTGTATATGAAATTATTCGTCGTATGATTGATGATGTGTTTGATGGCAGACCGAACTGGAATGCTGAAGATAGATTATTATGTTTATGTGCGGCATTACTTCATGATGTCGGTCACGGCCCATTTTCTCACTCGTTTGAAAAAGTATTTTCGTTAGATCATGAGAAATTTACGCAAAAGATTATCGTTGGCGATACGGAAATTAATCGTGTGTTAAGCCGTGTTGATAAGGATTTCCCGCAAAAGGTAGCAGATGTCATTGCGAAAACATCTACTAATAAATTAGCAATTAGTATGATTTCAAGCCAAATTGATGCTGATCGTATGGATTATTTATTAAGAGATGCATATTTTACTGGTGTAAAGTATGGGAACTTTGATATGGAACGTATACTGCGTGTCATGCGCCCATACGGTAATCAAGTTGTCATTAAAAATAGTGGTATGCATGCTGTAGAGCATTATATTATGAGCCGTTATCAAATGTATTGGCAAGTATATTTCCATCCGGTAACACGTAGTGCAGAAGTTATTTTAACGAAGATTTTACACCGAGCTAAATCACTGCATGAGAAGTATTATGCGTTTAAAAATCATCCTGTTCATTTCTATTCTTTATTTGAAGAAGAGGTAACAGTAGAGGATTATTTAAAGTTAGACGAGAACGTAATGTATTATTACTTCCAAGTATGGCAAGACGAAGAAGATCCGATTTTAAGTGACTTATGCCGCCGCTTTATGAACAGAAATCTATTTAAATATGTAGAGTTTACTGATAAGCATGGTTTAGATAATTGGATGGAATTAAGTAGCTTATTTAAAAAGATTGGACTCGATCCAGAGTATTATTTAGTTGTTGATTCAACATCAGACTTACCGTATGACTTTTATCGTGCAGGAGAAGAAGAAGAACGTCTACCAATCTTACTTCTTATGCCGAATGGGGAACTTAGAGAGCTTTCGCGTGAATCGGATATTGTTGAGGCGATTACAGGTAAGAAGCGAACGGATCAAAAACTATTCTATCCGCATGATTTGATCTATGAAGATGGAAGAAGAGGAAAATATAAAGAGAGAATTATCGAGTTGTTAGAGGGAAAGAAATAAGAAGCAGCTAAGAGCTGCTTCTTATGAAAAAACTTGAAATTATTTGTCGCTTAAGCGTTTTCCGCCAACTGCATAATGGTTTTTAGACATTTCTTCGATGAAAACAACGATGTTTTCTTCAGGAGCACCAGTTGTTTCGCTTACTGCTGCTGTTACTTTCTCAGCAAGAGCTTTCTTCTGTTCTTCTGTGCGTCCTTCTAGCATTTTCACTGTTACGTATGGCATGTACAATCGCTCCTTTTATGTAAGTTACACTCTTATTATAGCGGATTATGAGGAAGAACAATCGAAAAAACAAATAATTTCTTTTTTTGACATATTGAAGAGGAGATGAGTTATGGATCAGTTATTTAGATACCCATTGCAACAAATTCCGTTGGTAGCAATGGCGATTATTATTGCGCTATCTGTGCATGAATTTGCACATGCGTATGTTGCATATAAATTTGGAGACGATACAGCGAAAAAACAAGGACGTTTAACGTTATCACCGATGGCTCATTTAGATCCTATCGGGATGATTGCTGTACTAATTCTTGGATTCGGTTGGGCAAGACCAGTACCTGTTAACCCGTATAACTTTAAAAGACCGCGTCTTGCGGGAATATTAGTTTCTATTGCGGGACCGATAAGTAATCTTATCTTAAGTGCAATTGGTTTAATTATTTGGTATAGCCTAATAACGTTTGGTGTGTTAGATGCGATTCCACCCGCAGTAGGAGAGACGTTAAATCAATTTTTCCAAATTTTTATTATGCTTAATATTGTTTTACTTGTATTTAACTTATTACCAATCCCGCCACTTGATGGATATCGCGTTGTGGAAGATTTAGCACCAGCAAATGTGCGAGCGAAAATGACACAGTATGAAAAGTATGGATCAATTGCGTTATTAATTCTTGTTATTACACCGCTTAGCAATTACACAATTCAGCCTATTTTCAATGTTGTTATCCCATATGTATTAGTATTTTTACAAAATATCATTGCGCCTATTTTTGGGCTTTTATAATCTTTAAGTGAGGAGGAATTTACATATGACAGAGAAAAAGAAAAAAATCGGTTTTAATATTGTAAAAAATGATTCAACAGATGGACATGGTGGGTTTGGCGTTGGGGCATTAAGCCTAGAAAATATTTCACCTGTATTTGTCGATGTACTAGAGAAAACTGCATTCGTTGATATCGGTGCGATGCATGCGCGTAGTACAGTAGAAAAAGGTATTAAATTTTTAACAAATAAAGATGAAGTTCCAAACGGAAAACCATTTTGGCTTGTTTGGGTAACGATTGAAAGAACACCAAACGGTGCATATTACGCAGGTGTAACTGCTTGTGAAATGACAGTTGATCGTGAAATTCGCCGCGGATATAAATCACTTCCAGAGCATGTAAACAAAATGGATAAATCACTAAAGCGTCACATCATGGTCGATCATATGGATGAATCATCTAAAAAAGTACTTGGTACATTCTTAAAAGAGCATAATGAAGCAATTTGGAACGAATCTAGTGAAGAATTGCGTCACGCATTATTAGGTGAATAAAAGAAAAGGATGTCCCGTAAGTCGAGTTTTTTGACTAGGTGACATCCTTTTTATTTAGTGAATAGGACCATGGTAGATGAAAATATATCTAACGTAACTCAACATATATCAACGATTCGATAAGGAATATCGATTTACCGATAAAGAATGACAATAGCCTTCTTTCTTACCACGGGAGATATTTCTTCCACCAACCCGTCTTTTTCTTCTCTTCACTAACCTTTTCAAACTCTTCTTTATCATCAACGTGATCCATACAATATTCAGTGGGCTCTGTACCTTTTGTGAAATACATTTTCACAGAAATGGGACAATTTTTTGTAGCAATCTTACCGTTTTCAGGGTTAACGTCGACCGCAACAACATCTGCTGGTTGTTTGAACTCTTTTTTAGGCTGTCCATCCAATCCTTTTTCCATTGTATCGGTCCATATTTTTTTCGCGTATCCTTGTTCTGCTACATTTGAAATGGATTTAGGTTGATCGTATCCAATCCAAACCCCTGTTACAAGTTGCGGAGTAAATCCAATCATCCAACTATCAGTTTCTGTTGAACCGGACTTTCCAGCATACGTTCTTGATAGTTTGGATAACATCGATTGTCCGGTCACAGCGGCATAACTACTTAGTTTTTTATTAAACATACCTGTCATCATTTCTTCCATCACAAATGCTTTGCTCTTATCGAGAACTTGATTGCTCTCCAAATGAGCGTCGTATAACATGTTCCCTTCATGATCCATAATGCGCCTTATAAAGATAGGTTTTACTTCTTTTCCGCCGTTTGCAAACATGCTATAAGCGTTCACCATTTCAATCGGTTTTACAGGGGACGTACCGAGAGCTAGAGAAGGCACATCTTTTAATGCACTCTTAATTCCGAATTGCTTCGCTGTTTTTGCGAGCGTGTCATCTCCTAAAAACAAATTTGTTTTCACAGCATATATGTTATCAGAGACTGCGAGGGCTTGCGCCATCGTTACGAAATCATCTGCATAATAATCTTTATAGTTTTTCGGTTTATACTTTGAAACGCCGTCACCTAAAGTGAATACAGTGTATTCGCTTTTTAAGCGCGTAGTAGGGGTGAATCCTCGTTCCAAGGCCGCGTAATATAGAAATGGTTTAAATGTAGAGCCAGGCTGACGAACGGCTTCTGTAGCCCTGTTAAATTGACTCGTATTATAATCAGTTCCTCCAACAAGAGCAGCCACTTCACCTGTTTTTGGATTCATAGAGACGAGGGCAGTTTGGATGTTTGTTGTTTCAGGTATATGATCTTTGACAGCTTGTTCTGCTACAGATTGTAACTTAGGATCTAGCGTTGTATAAATACGCAAGCCACCTCGTTGTAAGGCTTGCTCATCTAATCCGATATCCCGAAGAAGAGAAGCTTGTACAGCATCTTGGAAATAAGGCGCGACCTCTGCCACTTTTTTCGTATCTAATGAGGCGAAAGTTAGCGGTTCTTTTTTTGCTGAAGCTGCTTGCAGCTTCGTAATATAACCTTGCTCTACCATTTCATCTAATATGAGAGATTGACGTCCTTTAGCACGTTCTTCTTTTAAAAAGGGAGAGTAGACACTAGGTCCTTTCGGGATTCCTGCAAGCATACTAGCTTCTGCTAATGTTAATTCTTTTGCTGTTTTATCGAAATATAGACGAGACGCGGCCTCGATGCCATAAGCGCCATGTCCGTAATAAATTGTATTTAAATATCCTTCTAAAATATGATTTTTATTATAATTCACTTCAAGACGGACAGTGTACATTGCCTCTAGTAGTTTTCGTTTCCACGTTTTATCATGATCTAGATATAGATTACGTGCGTATTGTTGTGTAATCGTACTAGCTCCTTGCACCTTTGCCATTGCTTTTAAATCAGCAACAATTGCACCTGCAATACGTTTCATATCGAAGCCATGATGCTTATAAAATCTTTGGTCTTCAATAGAAAGTGTCGCTTCTTTTACATAGGGAGAAATTTCGTCAAGAGAGACATTGTAACGCTTTTGTATTTCGTTACTTTGTCCAATAACTGTATCATCGTTCGCGTAAAAGACACTCGTTTGCGGAACTGCAACAGGGGGAGGTCCCATAATTTTTGCAGCTATAATGATAATGAAAAAGGAAAAAACGAAAAAAAGAACACAAGAAAACATTACGGTGAAGAAAAGACGTTTATATTTTTTAAGTTTTGGATTCATAGTTTGATCCATCTTTTTCAGCCCCTCATTAATACAAGCATTATTGTATTAGTATTGAGGGTTTTGGTTTATTTTAAACAATGAAATTTTGAAAACAAAAAAGCCCCTTGAATTAAGAAAGGAGCTCAAAGGCACGTGCTGGCCAATCGGTAATAATGACATCTACGCCATAATCAATCATAGTTTGCAAATCTTTGTATTCGTTCATTGTATAAGGACGGAAAACATATCCTTGTTCTTGTGCTAACTGTACAAATTCTTTGGTTAATAGCTGGAAATTTGGATGTAATCCAGTTGCTTCTCTACGCTTTGCCTCGACAATAGGATCAGCAAGTGGCGTATCATATAAAATTGCCCTTGGGATTTCAGAGGCTATCTCTGCTAATAATGAAACAGAGTCATGGTTAAATGAGGAGAATACAATTTGATTAGATAGATGGTATTCTCGAACAAGAGCGACAACTTTCTCTTCGATATTAGGATAGTGAATCACATCTGTTTTTAACTCAATGTTAAGTTGTAAATTTGTTGTAGATAGCCAAATGAATACTTCGCGTAACGTTGGAATTTTTGCTTCATGGAAAGAAGGATCTTTATGGCTACCAGCATCTAGAGTTTGTAATTCCTCTACAGTTTTTTCAGAAACAAGTCCTATGCCATTTGTTGTACGATCGACGGTTTCGTCGTGAATTACAACAAGTTCACCATCTTTTGATAAATGGACATCAAGTTCAATTCCATGAGCACCAATGCGTTCGGCTTCTTGAAAGGCAATCATCGTATTCTCTGGATGTGTCCCTTTTACCCCGCGGTGAGCGAAAATAAGTGGTTTATTCATGTGAAAATCTCCTTATCATCTCTTTTTCTTCATTATGAAACTGCCTTGGGAAAAATACAATTGAATAGGACAAACATTTACAAAAGTCTAACAGTTGCATAAAAGTTAACGTTAACGTAAAATGTAATAATCAAGTGAAGGGAGGAATAAACATGTATAAAATCGATGAAGTAACAAAGCAAGTGGGTTTAACAAAGCGTACACTTCGTTATTATGAGGAAATTGGTTTAATTCATCCCCCAGAACGAAGTGAGGGGAACATTCGCCTGTATACAGATGAGGACATTGCAAGAATTAAAAAGATTGTGGAAGCGAAAGAAGTGCTAGGAATTACACTTCAAGAAATGCAACATTTCTTATCGTTAAAAGAACGAATGGAACAAAGAAGAAATAGCGAGAATCCTCGTGACCGTGAAGTTATTCAAGAAATTAAAGAGATGCTTGAAAAACAAGTGCAAACGTTAGACGAGAAAATGGAGCAAATGCAGCGCGTGAAGGCAGAGCTAGAGGATAGTTTAAGTCGAGCGGTTACATTTTTAGAGAATACAAAAGGAGAGTAATCAAAATGGAGAGCAAACAAAAATTAGGGAGATTGATTACAGTGGTGGCTACCTTCCTTGCCTTTTCAGGTATAGGAGTAGTCGACCCAATTTTACCAAGTATTGCTGAACAAATTGGTGCTTCGCATTGGCAAGTCGAGATGTTATTTACAGCTTATATTTTAACGATGGCAATTATGATGTTACCAGCTGGAATATTTGCATCAAGATTTGGTGATAAACGAATGATGACGATCGGTCTTGCGATTGTAACTGTGTTTGCATTTATATGTGGTATATCTCAAACGATTGCTCAATTATCTCTTTTCCGTGCAGGGTGGGGATTAGGAAATGCGATGTTTTTTGCTACAGCAATGACACTTTTAATAGCATTAAGTAAAGAAGTTCATGAAGCAGTAGGATTATATGAAGCAGCTATCGGTTTAGGGATGGCAGGTGGCCCATTGTTAGGTGGTATATTAGGTGGACATTCTTGGCGTTACCCATTTTTCGCAACGAGTATTTTAATTTTCTTAGCATTTATTTTAGTATTCTTTTTTGTAAAAGAACCGGAGCGAGAAGTGAAGCGTAAAGCAGCAGGCGTAGGTGAATTACTTAACCTGGTGAAGTATAAACCGTTTATGCAAGGTGCCATTTCAGGAATGTTATACTACTACGGATTTTTCGTCGTGTTAGCATATTCACCACTGATTATGCATTTATCTGCTATTCAATTAGGATTTGTATTTTGCGGATGGGGATTAGCATTAGCTTACGGATCAGCAATTTTAGCGCATAAGCTAGAAGGTAAATATGAACCAAAAACATTGTTAAAAGGTAGTTTACTCGTATTTGCGATTTTCTTAATTGCACTATTCTTCGTTAAAATCATGTGGTTACAAATCGTGTTAATCGTTCTATCAGGATTAGCATCAGGATTAAATAACGCGTTATTTACAAGTTATGTAATGGATATTTCACCTTATGAAAGATCTGTTACATCAGGTGTTTATAACTTTGTTCGTTGGTTAGGAGGCGCGATTGCTCCAATTTTATCAGGAGTCATCGGTCATACAGTTTCACCACAAAGTCCGTTTTTAGTCGGTGGAATTGTTGTATTAGTTGGTTGCGTAATGATCTTAATTCCGATTCGTAAACCGGTAGAAATAGAGACAGAAACCCTTTCTTAAGAAAGGGTTTTCTTTCCTGTTGCAGAGCAAACCCTTTTTGCATATATGTTAGAACCCTCTGACTAAAATATATTTTCGGTATTTTTGTACTTTTAACTATACTTTTTGGATGTTTTGTTTTATTTTTGTTAGGGGACATTAATGATGTCCCTATTATAAATTTGCATTGAAAGGCGTGATTGTACGATGGAACTATGGTTCACTGAAAAACAAACAAAGCATTTTGGGATTACGGCGCGTATTAACCGCACATTACATACGGAGCAAACAGAATTCCAAAAACTTGATATGGTTGAAACGGAAGAGTTCGGAAACATGCTTATTTTAGATGGCATGGTTATGACAACTGAAAAGGACGAGTTCGTTTATCATGAAATGGTAGCGCACGTACCTTTATTTACACATCCAAACCCTGAAAACGTATTAGTTGTAGGCGGTGGCGATGGCGGTGTTATTCGTGAAGTGTTAAAACACCCAAGCGTAAAGAAAGCAACTCTTGTTGAAATCGATGGAAAAGTAATTGAGTACTCTAAACAATACTTACCATCAATTGCAGGCGCATTAGATAATGAGCGTGTAGAAGTAAAAGTAGGAGACGGTTTCCTACACATCGCAGAAAGCGAAAATGAATATGACGTAATTATGGTAGATTCTACTGAGCCAGTAGGCCCAGCGGTAAACCTATTTACAAAAGGCTTCTACGCTGGAATTTCTAAAGCGTTAAAAGAAGATGGTATTTTCGTTGCTCAAACGGACAACCCTTGGTTTACACCAGAACTAATTACAACTGTGTTTAAAGACGTAAAAGAGATTTTCCCAATTACTCGTTTATACACAGCGAACATTCCAACTTACCCAAGTGGACTTTGGACATTCACAATCGGATCTAAAAAACATGATCCACTAGAAGTAAGTGAAGAGCGTTTCCACGAAATCGAAACGAAATACTACACAAAAGAATTACACAATGCAGCATTCGCATTACCGAAATTTGTTGGCGATTTAATTAAGTAAGAAATCGAGTTTGAACAAATAAAGTGTAAGTAGCTCATTTAAGGTGTTTGTCCAGAAGACTTGAGCATGCTAGCTACTTATACTTCTGTAAAGAAAATCGTCTTCTTATTGTTAAAAAAGAAGACCCCGGTAAATCGAGAAAGAGGAGCAGTGCGCTCCAAATTTGAGAAATAGTGAAAGGTTGGGATACCTTAAGTTCCACATAAGGAGGAAAAGAATATGCGTTTTGATGAAGCTTATTCAGGTAAAGTATTTATTAAAAGTCATCCAAGTTTTGAAGAGTCAGAGGCAGTTATTTACGGGATGCCAATGGATTGGACAGTAAGTTACCGTCCAGGTTCTCGCTTCGGCCCTGCACGTATTCGTGAAGTATCGATTGGACTAGAGGAATACAGTCCGTATTTAGATCGTGAACTAGAAGAAGTAAAGTATTTTGATGCGGGTGATATCCCATTACCATTTGGGAACCCACAACGCAGCATAGACATGATTGAAGAATATGTATCAAAACTTTTAGATGCCGATAAGTTTCCACTAGGTCTCGGCGGTGAGCACTTAGTGTCTTGGCCAATTTTTAAGGCAATGGCAAAAAAATATCCGGATTTAGCAATCATCCACATGGATGCTCATACTGATTTACGTGAATCGTATGAAGGAGAGCCTTTATCTCACTCTACACCAATTCGTAAAGTGTGTGATTTAATTGGTCCGGAAAACGTATATTCTTTCGGAATTCGTTCTGGAATGAAGGAAGAATTTGAATGGGCAAAAGAAGTAGGTATGAACTTATACAAATTTGACGTATTAGAACCGTTAAAAGAAGTATTACCGAAACTTGCAGGACGCCCAGTCTATGTCACAATTGACATTGACGTATTAGACCCAGCTCACGCTCCTGGAACAGGAACGTTAGAGGCTGGAGGTATCACATCTAAAGAACTATTAGATTCCATCGTAGCAATTGCAAATTCAAATATAAATGTAGTTGGAGCAGATTTAGTAGAAGTAGCTCCTGTCTACGACCATAGTGATCAAACACCAGTTGCAGCAAGCAAATTCGTGCGGGAAATGCTGCTCGGCTGGGTAAAGTAAAAGTGAAGCCGACTTGTTCAGAGTCGCCGATATAATTTCACTTAATGTCATATGACATAAAAAAGAGCTATTCTCATCATTTGAGAATAGCTCTTTTTCTTATGCGACTTTCTCTTCCGAAGTAATGCCACGAATTTCATCAGCAGAACGGATTGGATATTTACGGAATACAATTGATCCAACGTATCCAACAATAGTGGTAACGATTCCACATAATATAGCAGCGATTGTTACTTTTACAACGTCATTAAATCCGAATAAGACAAGAAGTCCTGGAATTGGTGATGCTGTTCCTGGCGCGTTATTAACGAGCTGGAATAGCGATGTAATAATACCAGCAAGTGCACCGCCAACGAAGTTAGTCGTATAAATTGGAATTGGATTTGCTGAGACAACATCGGCTTGTGTTAACGGTTCGATTGCTACAGCGATTGTATCTTTCTTTGAACAAATTTTTAGTCGTTTAAAGAAAATAAAGTTCAACGGGGCTGAGGCTGCTACGGCAAGACTACCAATTGCCATTGGTAAACCTGTTAATCCGAGCATTGCAGTTAGTGCCATAGAACTTAATGGAGAGGTAGAAATAACTGTTATTAATCCGCCAAGCATAATACCCATAATGATAGGACTTTCTGTAGTTGCAACTGAAATCATAGAACCGATTTTACCGAGTGTTGCGTTAACAAGCGGGTCCATAAGCATTGCCATTCCGCGTGAGATTGGTGCAGCAATAAATAAAATTGCTAAAAATTCTACACCAGCTGGTAATTTCTTTTCGAGAAATTTCACAACGAAAGCACAAACGTATCCGGCGAAAAAACCTGGTAAAATACCGAATCCACTAGTAGCGATACCGATTAAAACAGCATATACGGGTGAAACACCGATTGCTAATGCTACTAAAATCGCTGCTGCGACACCGCTCATACTACCAGAAGCTTCTCCTACTGATTGTAAAAAGTCATTATGAAACATTTCTCCACCGATATAACGGTGAAATGCTTCAATCAGAAAACTTGCGATTGCTGCATTAGCCAAAGCACCCATTGCTTTCATTCCGTAAGGAGCACGGTAACTAAAAAGTGTAAATAGACAAAGTACAACAAGTAATAGTGCTAAACCTTGCAAGATAGCCATTTGAAAACTGTCTCCTTTGATTTTTGTAATAAAAATTTGTATCATTCAATAATAATATAAAAGTTTGTTAAACGGAAAAACTTTTTGCCCGGAAATTGCTGTAAGGTGAAAAAGCCTTACAATAATGTAAGGGAAGTGTAAGACATTTCGATAGAGTATAGTATGCTTTTTTTCGTATAATACAGGTATAGACATACGGTTAGTGAGAAAGAAGTGCAAACAGGAGGCGCATTTATGAAATTGGTAATTAAAGTTTTAGCTGTGTTCGCTATTATTTTGGGTGGAACAGCGTACTATTTAAACACAAAAACAGAAGGTGTGCATGCTTTTGTAGACAACTTCTTTTCAAATAAAGAAATACAAGATTATTATGCAGTTATAGATAAAGGTGAGAAAAAAGACGATGAATATTTGTATACATTTAAAGGGTATACAGAAGATGGAAAGTTACAAGTTATTAAAAGAATGGTGAACCGTGAATTGCATACGGGTGCTTTTATAAAAATTTATGCAAAAGGTATGCAAGGAAAAGGATGGGCTGAAATCCAGAAAGAGTCAATTCCACAAAAAGCATTGCAAAAGATAGAAAAACCATAAAAGGAGCGAATCGTTCGCTCCTTTTTTAGTGCGTTAAAATGGTGATAGCTGAACTTTCTTTATTAGAAATGATTTTTGCACGTCCGCCAATTGGGAAAGTGAAAATCGGAGTTGTATGCCCGAAACTAGCGTTTGCAATAATAGGTATATGTGTAAGTTCGAATTTTGAAGCAATCATTTCTTGAATGTCTTCTATCGTACATTCTGCTCCTTTTTGCATTCTTCCTATAACAATGCCTTTTACATGTTCAAAGTCAGGTTGCTGCATAAGAGAATGTAAATATCGATCAAAAGTTTTTAGGGTAGCTTTTCCGGTTAAACTATCCTCTTCAAGAAATAAAATTTTGCCCTGTAAGCTTGGCATATATGGTGTACCTTGCAGTAAATTAAATGTGCTCATATTACCACCAATAATATCTCCCGTCGCTTCCCCTTCTTGAATTGAAACATATCCTTCATTTTTAATAAATTCTCGATTTTCTTGATCCATATACCAAGAATCATCGCTCCATGTTTCAGCCGGTAATATTTCAATAGGCTCATTAGAAGCTAAACATTTTAAAAAGTAATCAGTCGTATAATCGAGCCCTTTTTCCATTCCGAATGAAGAGAAGTGAGGACCTGAATATGTAACTAAGCCTGTTTTTGTGTAAAGTGCGTTATTTAAAGCGGTAATATCAGAATAGCCACAGAAACATTTCGGATTTTCTCGAATTAAATCATAATCGAGATGTTTTAATAAACCGTTAGAGTTGTATCCTCCAAGTGTCGTCAAAATTGCTTTTACATTAGGGTCTTTAAATGCTTCATGAAAATCTTGAACGCGTGAAGAAATAGAAGAGGAAGCAAATTGATCTATCTCATCAGCATATTTTGAGAATGTAACTTGAAAGCCCATGTCGGTTAATCTTTTTATAGCAAGCTCTCGGTTCGTATTTGAGACAATACTTAAACTACAAGATGGTGAAATAATCCTTATTTCATCACCTTTTTTTAATTTTGTTGGTAGCATTAGATTCACCTCTTTAAATGAAAAAATATTCAGATTTTAAAAATATTTTAACATACGAAATAAAGAGAAGTTGAATTATTTTTTGAAAAGGAGTTTTCCTGATTTTTCAGCAGACAGACAGAGTCTTTTTTTGATATGATAGGAAAAGTGATTTATTATAAGTAGTATTTAATATCTATAACATTTGAAAGGTGTGCAAGACGTGAAGAAACAACTTGCAGGCTTGCCAGTACACGTTCATTTCGTAACAGAAATCCGTGAAGGGGCGAGGAAGGAAACCGTTGCTTTTGAAGCAAATGGTCAATACTATGTAAAAGGTCAAGGTACATATATAACATTCCAAGAGCCGAACGAACAAGGCGAAGTGAAAACAATTATTAAAATTCAAGATGAACAAGTTCTCATTATGCGTTCAGGTGCTATTTCTATGCGTCAGACGCATGTGAAAGGTGAATGGACAACTGGTACGTATACGAGTGAACTTGGTACGTTTGTATTGCAAACGAAAACTGATAACGTTCTTTTTAAATGGTCGGATGAAAAGAAAAAAGGACAACTCTTCTTAACGTACGCATTGCTTCTAAGTGAACAAGAAGCTGGCAGATATACAATTACAATTAATTTGAAGGAGGCAAAATAATGAATTCTTTAGAACAAGTAAAAGGATTGATTAAAGAAGAAATTCAAGCTGCTGTATTAAAGGCAGAATTAGCAACAGAAGAACAGATTCCAAACGTTATATTAGAATCTCCAAAAGATAAAACAAATGGTGATTTCTCTACAAATATGGCAATGCAACTTGCACGCGTTGCGAAAAAAGCGCCTCGTATGATTGCAGAAGAATTAGTTGCAAACTTCGATAAAGCAAAAGCTTCTATTGAAAAAATTGAAATCGCTGGTCCTGGTTTCATTAACTTCTACATGGATAATAGCTACTTAACAGACTTAATCCCAACAATCGTAAACGCTGGTGAAGCATACGGTGAAACGAATACTGGTAAAGGTGAAAAAGTACAGATTGAGTTCGTATCTGCGAATCCAACAGGCGATCTTCACTTAGGACATGCACGTGGTGCGGCAGTAGGTGACACTTTATGTAACGTATTAGCAAAAGCAGGGTACGATGTATCTCGTGAGTACTACATTAATGACGCTGGTAACCAAATTCATAACTTAGCTCTTTCTGTTGAAGCTCGTTACATGCAAGCGTTAGGTTTAGAGAAAGAAATGCCAGAAGACGGTTACCACGGTGCAGACATCATTGGAATCGGTAAACGTTTAGCAGAAGAGTTCGGCGATCGTTATGCGAAAGCTGATGCGGAAGAAAGCTATGAGTTCTACCGTTCATACGGTTTGAAATATGAGTTAGCGAAACTTCAAAAAGACTTAGAAAGCTTCCGTGTTAAATTTGATGTATGGTTCTCAGAAACATCATTATACAAAAACGGAAAAATCGATGCTGCACTTGCAGTATTAAAAGAGCGTGATGAGATCTTTGAAGAAGGCGGAGCAACTTGGTTCCGTTCAATGACTTACGGTGACGACAAAAACCGTGTATTAATTAAAAACGATGGTTCTTACACATACTTAACGCCAGATATCGCTTACCACCGTGATAAATTAGAGCGTGGTTTCGATAAGCTAATCAACATTTGGGGTGCCGATCACCATGGTTACATTCCTCGTATGAAAGCTGCTATTCAAGCGCTAGGTTATGATAAAGAAACACTTGAAGTAGAAATCATCCAAATGGTACAACTGTACCAAAATGGTGAAAAAATGAAGATGAGTAAGCGTACAGGTAAAGCAGTTACACTTCGTGAGCTTATGGAAGAAGTAGGCGTGGACGCAATGCGTTACTTCTTTGCAATGCGTAGCGGTGATTCTCATTTAGACTTCGATATGGACTTAGCTGTATCAAAATCTAATGAAAACCCAGTATACTATGCACAATATGCTCATGCTCGCGTATGCAGTATCCTTCGTCAAGGTGAAGAGTTAGGATTAGCTACAGGCGGAGACGTGAATTACAAACTTGTTACTTCTGAGAAAGAAGTAGAGTTACTGAAAAAACTTGGTGAATTCCCAGCTGTAGTTGCGGATGCAGCGCAAAAACGTCTGCCACACCGCATTACAAGCTATGCATTTGAATTAGCAGCAGCATTACACAGCTTCTACAATGCAGAAAAAGTATTAAACCAAGATAACTTAGAATTAAGTAAAGCTCGTTACGAATTAATGAAAGCAGTACGCACTACACTTCAAAATGCATTAGCAATCGTAGGAGTATCTGCACCAGAAAAAATGTAATTAAGAAGAGCGGAAGCGGCTGTTTAGTCCCGAAGGCTAAGGTTCTTAGACGGAAGGGGTTAGGAGGCAGAGCTCACTTTAAATAAAAGGCAATCACACGATGTTGTGATTGCCTTTTTGTATGGAGATAATAAAATAATTATCAAACAAAAGGAGAATTTGCGTCGTCTTATATAAACGACAGGAGGTTTAAGATGGAAGAAAAGGTAGAAGAATTAATTGATATATATATAAGCAAATATATTCCCTATGCTATAAATTAGCGAAAACGAAAGACAAGGGGAAGGGATAAAAGAGTTGAAGGAGATCTGTGAATCGAAAAAAGGTGTTTTTACAGTTACATTAAAAGCAAATGAAAAGTATGTGTTTAATATAAGTGGTGTAATGGTGAAAGATGGATTTGTAAAAGTAAATTGGAAAGAGAAATAAAAGAGGCCCTGTAAAGGACCTCTTTTCTATTGAATAGTATAAGTAACAGAAAAGCTAACAGGACTATAGTAAACGTAAGGTGCATGAAATTGAACGTACATATTTCCATCTGTTTTTGCAGTGAAAATTCGGCCGTAACCATCAGAATAATGCCCAATAAGGTTATGATTTGAGTCATAAACACTGTAACTAGGAGTTTTGCTGTTAGGTTGAATTGTTAGCTCTTGTCCCTTTTGAAGGAAAATAGGTTCTTGTTCAGAACTAGCTCCAGTTTGCAAAGAATAAAATTTTGTAAAGCTTTGTTCTTGAGCGGCAGCAGCGACTTTTGTTTCAGGAATAAACGCGGTAGCGCCAGTAATTCCTGTTAAAGTTAATGCGCCGGCTAAAATCATATTTTTCATAGTAGAAAAGCCTCCTGATTAGTTGTAATCATTTTTGTTACAGTTAATATTGTATACGATAATGAATAGGAAAAAATATGTTTTTATGCATATATATTTTTTCTCAATAAAAGACCACTAATTAAATCAGTGGTCTTTTAAATGATTAAGCAGCTTTCTGTTCAGTTTGAGTAACAGGTTTTTGAAGGGTGTTATAAACACCAGTTCCGATAACCTCTAATGCCATTTTCATACGTTCAGGTGAAATGTTTTCGAATACATTATCTTGAGGTGTATGGTATACCTTCTCAATATGATAGATTAATGGATTCCAACTATCGACACCCATCCAAATAAATAGAGCAGCAGGAATACCAGCATCAGCAAACGGCACGTGATCACTTGAACCGAATTTTCCTTGAAGAACGAGGTCAGTATTTAATTGTTTACCTGCTTGCAAAGCAGCATCGGTTACAAGGTTTGTAGATCCATCAGGTGTCATAGCATATAAATTTTTTGCTTTATCATAATTTGTAGCGACCATATCAGCGTTAAAGACACCTAAAATGCGGTCACGTTCTTTTTGGGATAGACTATTCACATAATAATCCGAACCAAGTAATCCAGTTTCTTCAGAACCGAAAGCAATAAAGCGGATTTCTTTATCAGTTTCTACATTTTGAAAAGCACGAGCCAATTCTAATACTAGTCCTGTTCCAGAAGCATTATCGTTAGCACCAGGTGCTCCAACTACACTATCATAGTGTGAACTTACAACGACTGCTTTTTCATTGCCTGTACTCTTTTTTGGTTTCTTTTTCGCGATAACATTGAGGGATGTTAAATTAGATTCGTGTCTAGCTTTTAATGAAAGGAGTGTAGTTCCTTTTTTCGCGATTTCTTCTTTAAATGCATTTCCCTGCGCGTAAGCAAGACCAAATACAGGTACAGATTGTTTTTTCGTTAAGCGAGGATTGAAAGTTTGTCCATAGTTTCCTCGTCCTCCAATTAAACTGTATAAAAGAACTCCTTTTGCTCCTTTACTAACAGCATTCTCAACTTGTTTATTATAGTCTGCTACTGTTGTTCCTCTTTCAAATAAAACAATTTTGCCATTTACTTCATTTGGGATATCTTCTAATTTTGTACCACCTTGAACAAAGATAAGAGGAGCTGTAACAGCTTCTGTAGAAATTAGTGCATTAGGAGCAGCACCAGCTTGCCAATTGCGTTTTGTGGATAGTGGTGATTCAATGAATCCAACGTACTGATCGGGCACTTGAAATGGCTGATATTCTACTTCATAGCCCATTGATTTAAGTTGCATACCAACGTAGCGAGAGGCCCATTCTTCTGATTTTGTCCCACCAGGACGAGGACCAATTGTTTCGGATAAAAATCGGATATGTTCGATGGCACGATTTGCATCAACTTGCTTTGTAATAGGTGGGGTTTGCGTGATTTCTGATGTGGAATCAGCTTTTGCTTGTCCAATTGGGGCTAAGCTAACGGCGAGTGATACAGCAAGCAAGGAGCTTACTATTTTTTGTTTCAGTGATTTTCTCATTTTTTCCTCTCCCATTCTTCTATTCTCTCTGACTGACAAAAGAAGACGGATAACGACTTTATTTTACCTTTATATGTATGAATTTTCAATAAATGTATATTGAGAAATAAAAAACGCTATATGCACATTTGCATATTTTTAGCGGATATATGTATGCTATCATTTTAAATGAAGGATTGCTTTCAGTTCTGAAGGCTCCTACATTGCATGAATCTAGTGTACCCAAACTTTAGATTATGTAGGGAAAAGAGATCTGTTATAGGGTTTCTTTTCTTTTGTTTGAATCATGTGATGATAACTATGTTTCCGCATTTCATAATTATCATCAATGATATATGTAAGGCATCCATATGAAAATACGAGGCTGTTCAAGAGTTTTCCGTACTTTTGGGCAGCCTCACCCCGTTAAAAAGGTGATACTTTGATGTATCACCTTTTTATTTTTATAAGCTTTCTGTTTATTGGGATGTTACATACTTAAAAATAATAAAAACAGCCGCTTTAGTAGAAGGAATCTACAAAACGGCTATTTTTTATTATAGTTGAGTTAAAATAATTGGCTCGCCACGAGTGACGACAACTGTATGTTCACATTGTGCAACAAGGCTTTTGTCTGGCGTAACGAATGTCCAACCATCATCACCGCGCTCAATAATATGATCTGCTTTCATTGAGATGAATGGCTCTACAGCGATAACAAGACCGTCTTTTAGAAGTGCATTATCCATTGGATCATAGTAGCTTAAAATGTGGTTTGGAGCTTCGTGTAAACTAAGACCAATGCCGTGACCAGTTAAGTTTTGGATTACGTTATATCCACTTTTATGTGCAAAGTTAGAAACAGCACGACCAATTTGATTTTGTTTTGATCCAGCTTTTACTTTTTTCATTGCTTCCCAAAATGCATCTACTGCAGCTTGGCATAGCTTTTCTTTTTCTTCATCTTCTCCAAGAACAAATGAGATACCTGTATCTGCATAATAGCCGTCAAGTGCTGCCGATACGTCTACGTTTACTAAATCGCCTTCTTTTAATACACGATCGCCTGGAATACCGTGAGCAACTTCTTCGTTTACACTAATGCAAGTTACACCTGGGAATTTATATTCTTTTTCAGGCGCTGAAATAGCACCGTTCTCGTCTAATACTTTTTTACCAATTAAATCAAGCTCTTTCGTTGTCATACCTGGCTTCGCTTGTTTTTTCATTTCTTCGCGTGCAAGTGCAACGATGCGGCCGATTTTTCGTAAACCTTCTAAATCTTGCTCATTACGAATAATCATGAAAACCACTGTCCTTCCTCGAATATATGTCTTATCCGATTGTATCATGTTTGTTTTTGTACTGCTACTCGCGTGCGGTATGCGGGTTGATTCATCTCATAGAGAATACATGACAATTGTCATATGGATGTCATGACGCATCATACTGTTTCCTAACTTTTCCAGAGCATACAATGTAAATATAAGAAACGGCGGGGGTGGAGAGATGGAAAAGATTATTGAAGTAAATGGTGTTTCTAAAACATTTAAACATAAAAAAGCAGTAAATAACGTTTCATTTCATGTGAATAAAGGGCAAATAGTAGCATTACTCGGCCCGAATGGTGCGGGGAAAACAACGACAATTTCAATGATGCTCGGGTTAAAGGATCCAACAGAAGGGGATATCTCTATGTTTGGAAAGAGTCCGAAGCATAGAGAGGTTCGCAATAGCCTCGGCGCGATGCTGCAAGAAGTAAGTGTGATTGATAGCATCACGGTAGAAGAGGCAATCGAGTTATTCCGTAGTTATTATACGAATCCTGTAGAGAAAGAAACATTACTGCAGTTGTCAAACTTGGAATCAGAACGAAAGCAAAGATGTGAGAAATTATCGGGCGGTCAAAAGAGAAGGTTAAATTTTGCGCTGGCACTTGCAGGGAATCCAGACTTGTTATTTTTAGATGAGCCAACTGTAGGGATGGACATTACATCTCGAAAAACGTTTTGGGAAACGATTAGAAAATTAGCAAGTGAAGGGAAAACGATTATTTTAACGACACATTATTTAGAAGAGGCGGATGCGTTAGCAGATCGAATTTTATTATTTGCGAATGGGAAAATCATTGCAGATGGTACGCCAGATGAAATGAAAGCGACGATTTCTCGAAAAACTATCTCGTTTTATTCGAAAGAGAAAATTCTTAAGAGTTTACTAAAGGAATTACCGCATGTAACAGAAGTACAGTCAAATGAAGGGCGCTTCACTTTAACGACGGAAGATACAGATGCCACTTTACAAGCAATTTATCAGAGGAATCTACCTGTAACAGACGTTTCAGTTGAACGTGGAAGCCTCGATGAAGCATTTGAACAGTTTGTTGCAAATCAGAAGGAGGGAATCGCATGAGAGCATTATGGATGCAATGTAAAATAGAGGTTTTACGTACGTTCCGCAATAAATTATTCATCTTTTTCTCATTATTAATGCCAGTTATGTTTTATTACATCTTTACAAATGTTGTTCAAGTCCCGCAAAACGGAGATGCATGGAAAGCACATTATTTAATTTCAATGGCGACTTTCAGTATTGTAGGGACTGCCCTTTTTAGTTTCGGTGTGAGACTTTCTCAGGAGAAAGGGCAAGGATGGACACATTTGTTAAAAATTACACCGCTTCCAGAGGGCGCATATTTAGCAGCTAAAATTATTGCTCAAACAGTAGTGAATGCTTTTTCAATCTTAGTTATTTTTATGGCAGGAATATTAATTAATAATGTTGAGTTAACGATAGGCCAATGGATTGGTGCAGGATTATGGTTATTACTAGGCGTGACACCATTTTTAGCCCTTGGAACAGTAATAGGTTCAATTAAGAAGGCGGATGCAGCTGCTGGCTTAGCGAATATTTTAAATATGAGTCTAGCTGTAATCGGTGGATTATGGATGCCAATTGAAGTATTCCCGAAAATATTAAGATCTATTGGTGAATGGACACCAACATACCACTTCGGAAGCGGGGCATGGGCTATTGTAGCTGGAAAGTCGATTGGTTGGGAAAATATCGCGGTACTAGGAGGTTATTTCCTTATATTTGTTGTAGTATCAATATATATAAGAAAAAGACAGGAAGCGGTATAAATGATAGAGAATAAAAGGTTTGAAGTTTTTCCGAAACAGATGGGTTTCTTCCCGTATATGTGGCTCGTGTATTTATTATTTCCAATCTATAATTTAACACAAGTATCAGGATGGAAGCTTGTAATAGGGATCGGTATGTTGATAGTCTTCACCGTCACATACCGGCAGCTTTATTTTGTTAAGAAAACGTTCATTTTGTGGGCGTGTATTCAAATGATGCTCACATTCTCATTTGCTTTATTTTATAATCCCTTCATGATATTGTTTGGATATTTCACGGCGAGTGCGATGGGATTTGCGCCAAGTAAGAAAGCGTTTCGTGTGCTATTAGGTTTATTAGTTGTAATGCTTGGAGCTTTTATATTTGTAAATGTTAATCAACTAACAATCCCGAGTTTAGTGAATATCGTTCCGATGTTTATTTTAATGCTTCTTACGCCATTCGGAATGCGTAATTTTAATCAGAAAAAGATGTTGAAAAATCAACTAAACGAAGCAAACGAACAAATTAAAGACTTAGTAAAACGTGAGGAACGGCAGCGAATCGCAAGAGATCTTCATGACACATTAGGACACACACTATCTCTTATTACTTTAAAAAGTCAGCTAGTGGAGAAATTGATTGTGAAGAACCCAGAACGCGCAAGTATCGAGGCGAAGGAAATTACACAAACATCTCGTACCGCTTTAAAGCAGTTAAGGGAATTAATTTCGGATATGCGTATGATTACAGTGGAAGAAGAGCTTGAGCAAATAAAAGCAATCTTACAAGCTGCTACTATTGAATTAGAAATAAAACAAGAAACAAGTGCAAGTTCGTTATCACCGATTGAACAAAATATTTTAGGAATGTGTTTACGTGAGGCTGTGACGAATGTTGTAAAGCATAGTAAGGCGACGGAGTGCATTGTATCTATATTAGAATCGCAAGGTGAACTGATTTTGAAAGTAGAGGATAATGGCGTAGGTTTGGAAAATCAAAATCATGATGGAAACGGTATTCGCGGTATGAAGGAGCGGATTGCTCTTATTGATGGAGTAGTTGAACTGGATACGATTAACCCAGGAATGTTGTTAACGGTGAAAGTTCCAATTGTAATTAGAACAGGAAAAGATGAGGTGAGGGCATGATTCGAATTATTATTGCAGAAGATCAACGAATGCTTCGTGGTGCATTAGGAGCCCTGCTTGATCTAGAGGATGATATTGAAGTAGTTGGGCAGGCTGCGAATGGGGAAGAGGCGTTAAAATTAATCGAATCGCTAAGGCCTGATATAAGTATTATGGATATTGAAATGCCGATTCAAAGTGGCTTAGATGTGGCTGAAACTTTAAAAAAAGAAAAGTCCTCTTGTAAAGTAATGATTTTAACAACATTTGCACGACCGGGTTATTTTGAAAGAGCGATGAAAGCTGGTGTACACGGATATTTATTAAAGGATAGCCCAAGTGAAGATTTAGCTTCAGCAATTCGTAATGTCATGAAAGGGAAGCGAGAGATTTCTCAGGAGCTAATGTTTGGCTTATGGCAGGAGCAAAATCCGTTATCGGATCGCGAACAAGAAGTATTGTTACTTGCGAAAGAAGGAAAGACGGCAAATGAAATTGCGAAGGCACTTTATCTTTCACCTGGTACAGTACGTAATTATATTTCTGAAGTATTAACGAAGCTTGATGCGAAAAATAGAATTGAGGCAATTACAATTGCGGAAGAAAAGGGATGGATATGAAAAGAAGTTTACCTATGAGTGGTAAGCTTCTTTTTTCTTATAAACAAGTATTTCAATAGAGAGTTTCGTCGCAGTCGCATAGCTCAGAATTTGAAGTATATCGCGTAATTTAGATTTTACTTCATTTTTCGACAAAAAATTTGTTATAGTAAGATTAGGTTGTTGGTCTAAATTTTGGACAACTTTACCACTAACAGTTGTAATTACTCCATTTTTATCTACTTTTACAATAAGATCTTGGCCATATACTTTATAATTTTTGTAAGTTTGTGCAAGGCGAACTTCGGTTTTATTTTCTTTTGTATCTTTATTTGTAGGTTGGGAATCTACATTCATTTCAGTTGTCACTCACCCTTGTTGAGCTTTAGCCTCATTTATCTCACCCTTTAAATACTTTTTCGCCATATATTTTTGTATCATTTTGAGGTTGTGTTAATTTTTAAATCGTTAAACTAGGCTGAGCAATTTCAACGTTTACTTCATTTCTATCTAGTTCTTGGGTGTGAATAGCTTCTGCTGATAAAGGATAAAGAAGACCGAATGTAACGAAAGCACGGGCAAATTTTCTATAATTTATCTATAAAATTACTAGTCTATTATATTATGTGAGATGGATTGTATGAAAAATTTGCCGAATCTTATATATATTATGCATTATTTCATATCAAAAATTGTCGAATTCACATTATTGTAGTGGTATGACAACTCGAAAAATTAGATTGTTATAATGGGATGGTGAGTAAGTATGCACGCAGAAAAACTAGGAAGTGAAATTAAGAAAATTAGGGTGATGAGAGGATTAACACAAAAGCAGTTATCCGAGAACATATGTCATCAATCGGAAGTGAGTCGAATTGAATCGGGCGCGGTATACCCAAGTATGGATATATTGCAAGGTATTGCAGCGAAGTTACAAGTTCCCATTCTTCATTTTTATGAGGTACTCATTTATTCTGATATTGAGAGGAATAAGCAATTAAAAGATCGAATTATTATGCTTTGTAAGCAAAAGAAATATAAAGAAATTTATACTAAGGTATGGAATGAGTTGAAAAAGGAAGAATATCATCCCGAGCTTCAGCAATTTCTTCAATGGCAATATTATGTAGCTGCTTACATATTGAAAAAAATCGATTACGAATATTGTATTTTAGAATTAAAGAAATTGCTCAATCAACAATTGGCAGGAATAGATGTATATCAGAACCTTTATATTGAAAACGCAATTGCAAACATTTACGCTGAAAATGGCTATTTTAAGAAGAGTATTGAGTTATTTGAAAATATATTAAAACAATTAGAGGCATTACATGATAATAAAGAGTTTGATGTGAAGGTGAGACATAATCATGCAAAAGCATTATACTTAGACAATCAATACGAAGAAGCGCTTTGTCACGCAAATAAAGCCATTGAACTATCGTGTCGAATTAATAGTATGACATTGATTGGACAGTTATACTATCGAAAAGGTGAATGCCTAGAAAAGCTCGAGTGTGATAGAGCAGAAATTGAAGATGCTTACGAAAAAGCGTGCTTCTTTTTCGATATATTAGGAAACCATACGTTAAAAGAGTCAATTATAAAAAAAATGAAGAAATAAAAAAACAAATATGCATAATTGCATAAGATGTGGATAAATTTTCATGATATATTTAAAGAAAAAATGCGGGTGATGGAATATGAAAAAACTACTTATTGGTAGTCTATTAACGTTAGCGATGGCATGGGGTATTTCATTAGGAGATACAGTTTTAGAGAAAAATCAAGTAATTTCTTATAATGATCAAGAGATACAAGTAGCTTCAGATGTACCTTTTGAGTACTAAAAAACAACCGTCTTACTTAGACGGTTGTTTTTTAGTGGAGTAACATCCAAACATCTTTACTAGAAACAGGCTTGTTAAATAGGAATCCTTGAATGTGGTCACAGTTTTGTTCGTGTAAAAACTTCCATTGTTCTTCTGTTTCTACACCTTCCGCAATAACCTCTAAATTTAATTCTTTCGATAGCGTAATAATGGAAGCGATAATCGCTTCTTCTAAAGGGCTATTTGTAATTCCACAAATAAACTCTCGAGCAATTTTTAATGTATTGATTGGATATTTCGTTAAATAAGCTAAAGAACTATAACCTGTTCCAAAGTCATCAATTGAAATTTGGATACCGAGATTTTGAAGTTCTTCTAGTTTAGCAATTACAGAATGATTTTGATTAATCGCGATACTTTCTGTAATCTCAATATCTAGCGCTTCTGGTTTTAGTTCTGTTTCTTCCAAGACTTTTGAAATAGTTGATATTAAATCTGCGTGATTAAATTGAACAACAGATAAATTTACACCAACCTTTAAGTGAGAATATCCTTGGTTATGCCACTTTTTTGCTTCTAAGCAGGATGTACGTAAAATCCAATTACCAAGTTCAATAATAAATCCTGTCTCCTCTGCTAGAGGGATGAATTGGGCAGGTGATACAATCCCGAGTTTTGGGTGTTTCCAACGAATTAACGCCTCAAAACCGATAATTTGTTTTGTTTTTGTGTTTACTTGTGGCTGGTATTCAAGGGAAAATTCATTTTGTTGTAGTGCTTTTGAAAGCTCACCTTCTAGGAAGTGTATTTCATTTTGAGCAATACTCATTTCTTTTGAGAAGAAAACGAATCTGTTTTTTCCATTTGCCTTTGCTCGATACATAGCCATATCTGCATTTTTCATTAATTCGGTTACATCGGTTCCGTAGTCAGGGTACATTGCAATTCCGATACTCGGTGTAACAGAAAGTTCTTCATCTTTAATAAAGTAAGGCTTATTTAAGATAGTTAAAATTTGTTCAGCTATAAAAGAAGCACTTTTTTCAGAGTACATATCTGGTAATAGAATCGTAAATTCATCTCCGCCTTGGCGGGCAACGATATCTTTTGAATGCAAACATCCACGTAATCTTTTTGCCACTTCAATTAATAATAAATCTCCGATATCATGACCGAGTCGATCGTTAATTTTTTTAAATCGGTCTAAGTCGAGGAACATGACGGCAACGTCATTAGTTTCGTTTTTCGCTGTATTTAAAATCGTTTTTAAATCTTTTTCGAATTTTCGTCGATTCGGCAGTCCTGTAAGTGCATCATGGAAAGCCAAATGCTCTACTTGTTTTTGTTTTTCATATAAAGTTGTAATATCACGTGCTATACCAAACATCCCAACAACTTCTTTATTTATAAAAATAGGGATGAGTGTAATGTGAAGGTAATAATAATAGCCTTCTTTTTCTTTTGTACGAATTTCTAGAGTTTGTGGTCTACCTTCTCTTGTACTTTGTAAAGATTTCTTCAATAATTCATGATCTTGTGGATCAATGAAGTGTAGAAGAGAATAGCTTGTTACTTCACAATAGTAGGCTGTAAATAAACTTTCGCAAGCCTTATTAGATTGTTGAAAAATCCCGTTCATGTTTAAAGAAAAAACAGCATCAGGATGATCTTCGAATAAAGATTTATAACGTTGTTCACTTTTTGATAGTGCAGATGCGCCTTCTTCAACTTTACCTTCTAGTTGTGTAGTCAACTGTTCGTACGTATCGATTAATACTTGATTATCTTTCCACATGTAAAGTTGTCGTAGGAACAATAAGATAAGTGATAATACGAGACCGATTAACATGAACTTATCATCCCAAGGCTGAATGACAATAAAGGAAAAAGTAATGATTATACTAAAATAAGGTAATATAAAGCGTACATAATCGAATCGATAATATTTAGTCTTAGTTTCATGTTGCATTGGTTTATCTAAAATGTATAGTATGGACGATAAACTGATTAATAAAATTGAAGCAGTATGTATTAAATAAGAGACTTCAGAAGAAGTTTCCATTCCTTTGTTTAATTGGAACAGATGTATATATCCGTACATAAGTATGATAGTAAAGCCGATAATTAATGAGATTCTACTAGAAGAATATTGTTCTCTCCTATATAGGCTAATAACGGCGTAAATTACTAATGATTGTGCGATAAAATACCCAATCAAAAGCCACGTGTCCGTCTTCAACATACGAAAGCTAGAAATATCTAAAATAAAGGTTAGGATAAAATAAATATTCATAATAACAATGAAGATGCTATCGAATGAAAATTGAGCAAGACCTCTAATGGAGTAATGTTTTATGAACTTTATAGCAAAGCCAGAAAAGAGCAAAATATATTGTACGATGAAAAAAGGTAGTGCTCTATATGAAAATATGACTTGATCATAAATAGAAAGAGAATGAAGAAATAAAGTTATTTCCATAGTTAGTCCACATAGGCAAGTACATAGTAGTAAAACCCAAAATAGTTTATCACCGCGCTTCATTTTTTTTATTGCTTTATATAAACAATAACAAGAAAAGAGTGCAGCAAAATAAGAAGAGAATTCCAATTTCTTTTATATTCAAATCCTTAGGAATAAGGAATATCCAAAGAGAAAATATAATAATATACATCATGACAAATTGTACATATTTTTTTTGATTGATCATATAATGGCTCCGTTTCAATAAAGTTGAATCACAGGGGGAAAATGCTAATTTAAATAATAGCATACAAATGGGGATATTTTTTACTGTGAAAATTACTTTTTTTTGAAAAAATAGCGCAATGTTACAAATTACCATTGTAACGTTGCGCCATTTTTTCTTTTTATTCCTCTTATTGAAGAGATTTCACTTATTAATTGGAGAAGTGCTAAATCCTTTTGTTTGCTTTCAATCATAATATCGAAATCACGGTCAACTTTTTTTGCAATGTGCAAAAAGGGTTTAATAAATTCTAAATCAATATAATCTGAGTGGGCCCTAAATTCTTTTTCTGATTTAGGAGAAGAAATATGAACTTTAGGTGGGATATTTGTATGTGACCAAGTTTCAAATATCATAGGAAGTAACTCTTCTAGCGGTTCACCACAAAGGTTCGCTATGTGATGATGATAATCGAACACGAAAGGGATTTTTTCTTTTTGACAAATAGCCAAAGTTTCAGAAGTTGTATATGTTTTATCGTCATTTTCAAGAGTCATTTTTCTTTTTATATGATAAGGAAGTTTTTGTATGTTTTCATGAAAACGTTCGATGGCCTTCTCCTTATTTCCATACGCGCCACCAACATGGATATTAATGTAGGAAGAATCTGCAATTCCCATAGCATTTAACACGTTATAATGATAGGTCATATCTGTAATTGTATTAGTTGTAATATGTGGTTTGTCACTTGTAAATAGTGTGAATTGGTTTGGGTGAAAACTTACGCGTAAATTGTGTTCTTGAATTAATGCTCCTATTTTGCGCCAGAGTGGAGCAAATAGTTGAATGTAATCAAATTCAACTTCAGGATGTGTTGCAAGCGGAACGATAGAAGATGATAAACGATATAATGGAATTTCGTGTGCAATATTGTAATGAAGGATGCGTATTGTATGTTCTAGATTCTGCCTTGTAACATCGTACAATTTATCTTCTCGCTCTTGTTTATTGAGTTTTTTAAAGCTTGTAAATGTCATCGTTTTAGCAGGAGAACAGTCCCAGAGTGCCATTGCATGTGAGACATATCCAAACCGCATAATCATAAAGGATACACCTCTTTTATTCATCGCCTTTCCTATAAAAAGAATGCAAGTATCGTTCCTATCCATTCTTTGCCCCTATCAATAAGGGAAAGTGGGCTAACATCATTAAAGGAAAGTAATGACGCATTTTTTAGATCTTCATGGAATTTATTTTTTACTTCTTGTATGAAATGTTTATCGTACAAAAGGCAGTTGATTTCATGATTAATATATAAACTTCTCATATCAAAATTAGCAGTTCCAATATCACAAATATGATCGTCTACTATAATGATTTTTGCGTGAAAAAATCCTTGTTGAAAAGCATAAATATTACAACCAGCTTGTATTAACTTTCGGCAATATGGGAATTTTGCTTCTCTCACGAGGGCATGATCAGCCTTTTGTGGAACGAGAATAGTTATTTGAACCCCACGTTTTCGTGCGTTTAATAATGCGTTCATAATTTTTTTTCCAGGAATGAAATAGGGTGTACCGATAAAGATTTCTTTTTTCGCGCTTTCGATTAATTGTAAAAATGTATTTTGTAAATAGGCACCATCAGTAGGGATAAAACGATGTAGAACGGTCCCTGGTTGTTGCTTAGGAAAATAAAGAGATGAATCTAATAAATTTTGGCCTGTATCGTCGAGCCAATCATGTAAAAATTGTTTTTGTAAATCTTGTATCCCTTCTCCTGTAAGGCGTAAATGATAATCTCGCCATAATCCTAACTTTTGATTATGCCCTAAATATTCCTCGCCAATATTAAATCCACCAATATAGCCAATTTCCCCGTCAATAACTATAATTTTTCTATGATTTCTTTGATTTGCAGAAAAGAAAGGAAAAGGAAATTTTACTTTGTGACAAAATGAAAAAGAGACACCATGCTTTTGTAGCGAGTAAATCGCTTCTTTTGATAAATAATGACTGCCAAACCGGTCGAGTAAAAGTCTTACTTCAATCCCTTCTTGTGCTTTATCGATAAGTAACTTTAAAAACTTACGACTTATCTCATCATTTTTTACAATAAAAAATAAAACGTGCACATGGTGTTTAGCTTGTTTTATATCAGTAAATAGGGTGTCATACAAATCTTTTCCGTATGTATAAAGGTGAAAATCACTTTGACGTAAAGGGAAAGAACGAGAACGTACACGCTTTAAATGAACAATTCTCCCATATGAAAGGTCGATTGTAATCCAGAGAGCGCTGCCTATTAACAAGAGAGATAAGAAGAACATAAGTAAATTCCCTCCTTCACGGTCTTTTCACCATCAGTTTTTTACAAATCAAAATTTCACCTTAGCCCGTAAAAGCCCGATTGGTGTGGGCTAATAATCAGGAGGGAATAAACAGCTCCCTACTGATTAAAGTTTCACTTTATAGTTTCACCCAAATAAACAGCTTTATTAAAAAATATGTTGTTGTATAACAAAAAACTGTTGACTGAATGCTCACTCATTATATAATGAAGGTAGGGGATAAAATTCAGAAAATTATATGTTTTTGAAGATTCTAAAAAAAGAAAGAAGGCTTACAAAGAGAGGGGTAGCATAAAAATGAATAGCTTACTGATCATTAATTGGCTGGCTGCCATTGCTGTTATTGCTTATGCGGGATATTTGTTTGTATATCTTATACGAACGAGGATGGCCTACATACAATTAGGAAAAAAGATTGAATTTGACCGTCGTTTTAAAGAGCGTTGGGATCTTCTTAAGGTCAATGTTTTCGGTCAGAAAAAGCTGCTGAAAGATAAAAAGAGCGGCATCATTCACGTTATGTTCTTTTACGGATTTATTCTTGTCCAATTTGGAGCAATTGACTTCGTTTGGAAAGGGCTCGCACCAGGATCACATCTTCCACTTGGACCACTATACCCTGCATTTACATTCTTCCAGGAAATTGTCACACTTGTTATTTTAATTGCAGTCTTTTGGGCTTTCCATAGACGCTATGTTGAAAAGCTTGTTCGTTTAAAACGTAATTTCAAATCAGGTCTTGTTCTTATCTTTATTGGTGGCTTAATGATTTCTGTGCTACTTGGTAATGGGATGGGAATTATATGGCACGGTGAGGAGCCTTCATGGAGTGAACCAATCGCTTCTGCAATCGCTTACGTTTTCTCAGGGATAAATGAAACCGTAGCCATTTCTGTGTTCTATTTCTCTTGGTGGGTGCATTTACTAATCTTGTTAACATTTTTAGTTTATGTTCCACAATCAAAACATGCGCATTTAATTGCTGGACCAGTTAACGTGTTTTTTGGTCGTCTTTCAAATCCGGGAAAACTTGAAAAAATCGATTTTGAAGATGAAACACAAGAAACATTCGGTGTTGGTAAAATTGAAGACTTTAGACAAAATCAGCTCGTTGATTTATATGCTTGCGTAGAATGTGGCCGTTGTACAAATATGTGTCCGGCAACAGGAACAGGCAAAATGTTATCACCGATGGATTTAATTTTAAAACTTCGTGATCATTTAACTGATAAAGGAGCAGCGGTAACATCAAAAGCACCGTGGGTTCCAGTTGTTGCTTTTAATAATACACAAGGAAATCAGTTAGCGATGATGGCAGCTGGAAAAGGACAACAAGAATCAGCAGCTACAGCATTCGCTTACGATCCGAGCTTAATCGGAGATGTTATTACAGAAGAAGAGATTTGGGCATGTACAACGTGCCGTAACTGTGAAGATCAGTGTCCAGTTATGAATGAACATGTTGATAAAATTATTGATTTACGCCGCTATCTCGTTTTAACAGAAGGGAAAATGGATGCAGAGGCGCAGCGTGCAATGACTAATATCGAGCGTCAAGGTAATCCGTGGGGACTGAATCGTAAAGAGCGTGAAACATGGCGTCAAGGTGATGATGAAGTAACAGTTCCAACTGTAAAAGAGAAATCAAAAGCTGGCGAAGAGTTTGAATACTTATTCTGGGTTGGATCAATGGGTTCGTATGACAACCGCAGTCAGAAGATTGCGATATCATTTGCGAAGCTAATGAACGAAGCAGACATTTCATTCGCAATTCTTGGTAATAAGGAAAAGAACTCTGGTGATACACCGCGCCGCCTCGGAAACGAATTTGTATTCCAAGAGATGGCAACGAAAAACATTGAAGAATTTGAAAAAGCAGGAGTGAAGAAAATCGTTACGATTGACCCTCATGCTTATAACACTTTTAAAAATGAGTACCCGGACTTTGGCTTACAAGCAGAAGTCTATCATCATACAGAATTACTAGCCCAGTGGGTGAAGGAAGGACGTTTAAAACCTGTCCATTCTATTGAAGAAACAGTTACGTACCATGATTCCTGTTACTTAGGAAGATACAACGAAGTATATGAGGCACCGCGCGATATTCTAAAAGCAATTCCAGGTGTAAACCTTGTAGAAATGGCGCGTAACCGTGAAACGGGAATGTGCTGTGGTGCAGGTGGCGGCTTAATGTGGATGGAAGAAACGGCTGGTTCTCGTATTAACGTTGCTCGTACAGAACAAGCGCTGGCTGTACAGCCGTCAATTATCGGTACAGGATGCCCATATTGCTTAACGATGATTAGTGACGGTACGAAAGCGAAAGAAGTTGAAGAAACGGTTCAAACTCTGGACGTAACAGAGATTTTAGAACGCTCAGTTATCGGACAGAAGAAAGAAGCAATCTAGTTTGTGGGAATGCATACAACTTTAGAAAGAGGTGCAATTATTGCACCTCTTCTCAACGTAGGAATACCGAGCGAGCGCTCGGCGTTAAAAAAAGAAATGGGGGAAAGAAACATGAGTAAAACAGTTATTTTAAGTGCTGCAAGAACACCGGTTGGGAAATTTGGAGGGACTTTAAAAGACGTGAAAGCAACGGAACTTGGAGGAATCGCAATTAAGGCAGCGCTTGAAAGGGCGAATATTTCCGCGAGTGATGTTGAAGAAGTTATATTTGGAACGGTTATCCAAGGAGGACAAGGACAAATTCCATCACGCCAAGCAGCAAGAGCGGCTGGAATTCCTTGGGAAGTGCAGACAGAAACAGTAAATAAAGTTTGTGCATCAGGGCTTCGCGCAGTTACTTTAGCGGATCAAATTATTCGTACTGGTGACCAATCACTGATTGTAGCTGGTGGAATGGAATCGATGAGTAACAGTCCTTACATTTTACGAGGAGCAAGATGGGGATACAGAATGGGTAATAACGAAGTTATCGATTTAAACGTTGCAGACGGTTTAACATGCGCATTTTCAGGTATACACATGGGTGTTTATGGTGGGGAAGTTGCAAAAGAAGACGGGATCTCTCGCGAAGCACAAGATGAATGGGCATATCGTAGCCATCAACGTGCGGTTTCAGCACATAAGGAAGGTCGTTTTGAAGAGGAGATTGTACCAGTAACAATTCAGCAAAGAAAAGGCGATCCTATCGTCGTGGCTAAGGATGAGGCGCCACGCGAGGATACAACGATTGAAAAATTAGCAAAATTAAAGCCTGTATTTGATAAGACGTCAGCGGTGACAGCTGGTAATGCTCCTGGACTAAATGATGGCGGTGCGGCGCTTGTATTAATGAGCGAGGACAGAGCGAAGCAAGAGGGAAGAAAGCCATTAGCGACAATTTTGGCGCATACAGCAATTGCGGTAGAATCGAAGGATTTCCCAAGAACGCCAGGTTATGCAATTAATGAATTGCTGAAAAAGACAGGTAAGACAATTGAAGAAATTGATCTATTTGAAATCAATGAGGCATTTGCGGCGGTAGCAATTGCAAGTACTGAAATTGCAGGGATTGATCCGGAAAAATTGAATGTAAATGGCGGTGCTGTAGCAATGGGGCATCCAATTGGAGCGAGCGGAGCGCGTATTATCGTTACACTTATCCATGCACTGAAGCAGCGCGGCGGCGGAATTGGAATTGCTTCTATTTGTAGCGGTGGCGGTCAAGGTGATGCAGTGATGATTGAGGTTCATTAATTTACGTTCAGGAAATTTTGGGTTTATTAACAACTTATATTAAGGGGGAAGAAAGAATGGGTGTACAAAAAATAGTTGTAATTGGTGCAGGACAAATGGGTTCAGGTATCGCACAAGTGTGTGCAATGGCAGGCTATGATGTGAAAGTGCAAGATTTAAAGCAAGAGCAGTTAGACCGAGGGCTAGCTGTAATTTCGAAAAATTTAGCCCGTCAAGTAGAAAAAGGCCGTATGAAGGAAGAAGAGAAAGAAGCGACTTTAAATCGTCTTACATGGACGCTCGATTCAAATAGTGTCAAAGAAGCGGATCTTGTTATTGAAGCAGCTGTTGAGAAAATGGATATTAAAAAGAAAATTTTTGCGAATCTAGATGAAATCGCTCCAGAACACGCGATTTTAGCGACGAATACGTCATCGTTACCAATTACGGAAATTGCAGCGGTAACGAAACGTCCTGAGAAAGTAATCGGCATGCACTTTATGAATCCAGTTCCAGTTATGAAACTCGTTGAAATTATTCGTGGTTTAGCTACAGATGATGCAGTGTACGAAACGATTGAGGATATTACGAAAAAAATCGGGAAAGTACCAGTGGAAGTAAATGATTTCCCAGGGTTTGTATCAAACCGTATTTTATTACCAATGATTAACGAAGCAATCTATACGTTATATGAAGGTGTAGCAACGAAAGAAGCGATTGATGAAGTAATGAAGCTCGGTATGAATCATCCGATGGGGCCTTTGACACTCGCTGATTTTATCGGTTTAGATACGTGTTTATACATTATGGAAGTGTTACATGAAGGATTAGGAGATAGTAAATATCGCCCGTGTCCATTATTACGCAAGTATGTGAATGCAGGATGGTTAGGACGTAAAACGGGTCGTGGTTTCTACGTTTACGAATAAAGTCCTCCCTTTATTAAAATAGTGGTCTTACCAGATTGTTAAAAAGATATATAGCAAACGGAGGCGAAGTACATGAATTTTCACTTTACTGAAGAGCAACAAATGATGAGGAAAATGGTTCGAGATTTTGCGCAGAAGGAAATAGCTCCCTTTGTTCCTAGTATGGAACAAGGGGTGTTCCCGAAAGAGATTTTGCAAAAGATGGGTGAGCTTGGACTAATGGGTATTCCAGCGCCTGCAAAATATGGCGGGGCAGAAATGGATTTTATTTCTTACATTCTAGCAATTGAGGAAATTTCAAAGGTAAGCGCAACGGTTGGTGTAATTTTAGCTGTACATACGTCAGTTGGAATGAATCCGATTTTATACTTCGGAACAGAAGAACAGAAGCAGAAATATGTTTCTAAATTGGCGACTGGTGAGTATTTAGGCGCATTTGCTCTAACAGAACCGAATGCAGGATCAGATGCAGGTAGTTTGAAATCAAGAGCTGTAAAAAAGGGCGATTACTACATCATTAATGGATCGAAAGTCTTTATTACAAATGGTGGTGAAGCAAGTACATATATCGTCTTCGCGTCTACAAATCCAGATGCGGGGAAAAGCGGGATTTCAGCATTTATAGTAGAGAAAGATACGCCAGGCTTAATCATCGGAAAAGATGAGCATAAGATGGGTCTTCTTGGTTCTCGTACAGTGCAACTTACGTTTGAAGATATGAAAGTACCGGCCGAGAATTTACTTGGTGAAGAAGGACAAGGATTTAAGGTGGCAATGGCGAATTTAGATGTTGGGCGAATTGGAATCGGAGCGCAGGCATTAGGAATCGCGGAAGCGGCGCTTGCATGTGCGATTGATTATGCGAAAGAGCGCGAGCAATTCGGTAAGCCAATTGCGGCGCAGCAAGGAATCGGATTCAAACTTGCAGATATGGCGACTAGCGTAGAAGCAGCGCGATTACTTGTATACAGAGCGGCATCGCTAAGAGCGCAAGGATTACCATGCGGTAAAGAAGCTTCTATTGCGAAATTATTTGCTTCTAAGACGGCTGTTGAAGTTGCAATTGAAGCGGTGCAAGTATTTGGCGGTTACGGTTATACGAAAGATTATCCAGTAGAAAGATTTTTCCGTGATGCGAAGATCACGCAAATATATGAAGGAACGAGCGAAATACAAAAGCTTGTAATTAGTCGAGCTTTATAAAAAGACGAGGGGGAGACGGGAATGCATTTTAAATTATCAGAAGAACATGAAATGATAAGAAAAATGGTTCGGGATTTTGCAAGAAATGAAGTAGCGCCGACGGCGGCAGAGCGTGATGAGGAAGAGCGATTTGATCGCGCTTTATTTGATCAAATGGCAGAGCTTGGTTTAACCGGCATTCCGTGGCCTGAAGAGTATGGTGGAATTGGAAGCGATTACTTAGCATATGTAATTGCCGTTGAAGAATTATCCCGCGTATGTGCTTCTACAGGTGTAACATTGTCTGCACATACTTCACTTGCTGGTTGGCCAATTTTTAAATTTGGAACGGAAGAGCAAAAGCAAAAGTTTTTACGACCGATGGCAGAAGGAAAGAAAATTGGTGCATACGGTTTAACGGAACCAAGTTCCGGCTCAGATGCTGGCGGAATGAGGACAACTGCGAAACGAGATGGAGACCATTACATTTTAAATGGATCGAAAATCTTTATTACAAATGGTGGCATTGCTGATATTTATGTTATTTTTGCATTAACAGACCCTGAATCGAAGCAGCGCGGTACGAGCGCATTCATTGTGGAAAGCGATACGCCGGGATTTTCAGTTGGGAAAAAAGAGAGCAAGCTAGGGATTCGCTCTTCGCCGACTACTGAAATTATGTTTGAAGACTGCCGCATTCCTGCAGAGAATTTACTAGGGGAAGAGGGGCAAGGATTTAAGGTAGCGATGCAAACATTAGATGGCGGTCGTAATGGTATTGCGGCGCAAGCGGTTGGTATTGCACAATCCGCCTTAGATGCTTCCGTAGAATATGCAAGAGAGCGTCATCAGTTCGGGAAGCCAATTGCGGCGCAGCAAGGAATTGGCTTTAAACTTGCAGATATGGCAACGGATGTAGAGGCGGCGCGTCTTTTAACATATCAAGCGGCTTGGCTTGAATCTGAAGGGCTTCCGTACGGGAAAGAGTCAGCGATGTCAAAAGTATTTGCAGGTGATACAGCGATGAAGGTAACGACTGAAGCAGTACAAGTATTTGGTGGTTATGGTTATACGAAAGATTATCCAGTAGAGCGTTACATGCGCGATGCAAAGATTACACAGATATATGAGGGAACGCAAGAGATTCAAAGACTTGTAATTTCTCGTATGTTAACGAAATAGGAACGAAAGCGTAGGTATTTTCCTACGCTTTTTCCTTCCAAAAATAATAGAGAGAGGTGAAGGGGATGGTTAAACATAATGTACATGCATCAGTGAAAGATGAAAAATTAGTTGCGTTAAGGCGTGAACAAATGATTAAAGGTGCGGTGCAACTGTTTAAGCAAAAAGGGTTCCCACGTACAACAACGAGAGAAATTGCGAAGGCGGCTGGGTTTAGTATTGGAACACTTTATGAGTACATTCGTACAAAAGATGATGTTTTATATTTAGTTTGTGATAGTATATATGAACATGTAAAAGAGCGATTAGAGGAAGTAGTGTGTACAGAGAAGGGAAGTATAGAAAGTTTAAAGATAGCAATAACGAATTATTTTAAAGTGATGGATGAATTGCAAGAAGAAGTATTAATTATGTATCAAGAGGTACGTTTTTTACCGAAAGAATCACTCCCATATGTATTAGAAAAAGAGTTTCAGATGGTAGGAATGTTCGAGAATATTTTAGAACAGTGTACGGAAAATGGAACATTTACATTAAATAAAAAAGAAATACAGCTTCTTGCACATAATATTTTCATACAAGGACAAATGTGGGGATTTAGACGTTGGGCCCTGCAAAAACTGTATACGCTTGAAGAATATACAGAAATGCAAATTAGGTATGTATTGCAAGGGGCGCATATGCTTCCGAAATAAGGAATGGACAAATTATAATTTTATTACCATATTAAAGTTTCCCGTTTTTTTTGTAGCATATTTGTGCGACTTTTGTTTATAATGAATAGTATGGATTTTTTTAAGCAGACCGTTATATATAAGGTTATATTTGAAGAAAGGAAGTGCCGCATAAGTGAATTTTAAGCAATATTCACCAGAAGAGCTAAAAGAATGTTCAATGATTGAAGTTGTACATAGCGTTTTAGGGGATAAAAGACAAGCAACGACATTCAACGAGTTGGTTCAAGAAATCGCTCAAGTGCTGGGACTATCTCAAGAGCAAGTTAATGCGAAACTCGCACAATTTTATACAGATTTAAACATCGATGGACGTTTCATTAATTTAGGAGAAAATCGTTGGGGACTACGCAGCTGGTACCCATATGAGCAAATTGATGAAGAAATCTTACCTCAGCCAAAACCGAAGAAGAAACGTAAAGTTGAAGAGGACGGTTTTGACGACTACATCGAAGAAGATGAAGATGAATTCGACGATGCAGACGGAAATGCAGACGAAGAAGAAGATGTAGAAGATTTGGACAAGGTTCTTGAAGAAGAAGATGCAGATGACGAAGATGATGATCTTGATGATTTAGAAGAAGATGATGAAGAATTCGCAGAAGAAGAACTTGAGTACGATGAAAATGAAGAAGAAGAGGAAGAGCTGTAGTTCTTGACTTTTCATTATCGTCCATGTAGAATCATTTTTGGGCTCTTTAAAACAGGACGATAATACTTTTAAAGTGTAAATATAAAAGAAAATTGCTCCCTACTTATTACTTTATGTGATGAGGGGAGCAATTTTCTTTTTTGTTTTTTGTTTAGAAAATAAAAAGAGTCTAACAATAAGATAGGTACAGTGTTATCTACATACGTTGCGCTTTGCAACGGTGATTATATAACAACAAGGTAGAAGGGAGTATTTTCATGACTAAGTATATTTTTGTAACAGGCGGTGTAGTATCGTCTTTAGGTAAAGGTATTACAGCAGCATCTCTTGGAAGACTTTTAAAAAATCGTGGTTTAAACGTAACTATTCAAAAGTTTGATCCATACATTAACGTAGACCCGGGGACTATGAGCCCATACCAACACGGTGAGGTATTCGTAACAGATGATGGTGCAGAAACGGACTTAGACCTTGGTCACTATGAGCGTTTTATCGACATCAACTTAAATAAATACAGCAACGTAACAACAGGTAAAATTTACTCTTCAGTTCTTCAAAAAGAGCGTCGTGGTGAATACTTAGGAGGAACAGTTCAGGTTATTCCTCACATTACTAACGAAATTAAAGAACGTGTATATCGTTCTGGTCGCGAAACAAACGCGGACGTTGTTATTACAGAAATCGGTGGAACTGTTGGTGATATCGAGTCTCTACCATTCTTAGAAGCAATTCGTCAAATTAAGAGCGACATTGGTCGTGACAATGTAATGTACATTCACTGTACGTTAATCCCGTACTTAAAAGCAGCGGGTGAAATGAAAACAAAACCAACGCAACATAGCGTTAAAGAGCTTCGTAGCTTAGGTATTCAACCAAATATTATCGTTGTTCGTACAGAACTACCTGTTTCTCAGGACATGAAAGACAAGCTTGCATTATTCTGTGACATCGATACAAAAGCAGTTATCGAAGCACGCGATGCAGATACTTTATATGCGGTTCCATTATCTCTTCAAGAGCAAAACATGGACCAAATCGTTTGCGATCACTTAAAATTAGACAATCCAGCTGCAGATATGACAGAGTGGACTGCGCTAGTTAATAAAGTACGTAACCTTTCTAAGAAAACAAAAATCGCTCTTGTTGGTAAATACGTAGAGCTTCAAGATGCATACATTTCTGTTGTAGAAGCACTTCGTCATGCAGGTTACTCATTCGACACAGATGTAGAAGTGAAATGGGTAAATGCTGAGCACGTAACAGCAGAGAACGTGAAAGAATTAGTTGGCGACACAGATGGTATCCTTGTACCAGGTGGCTTTGGCGATCGTGGTGTAGAAGGTAAAATCGTTGCAATTCAATATGCTCGTGAAAACAAAGTTCCATTCTTAGGAATTTGCCTAGGTATGCAACTTGCATCAATCGAATTTGCACGTAACGTATTAGGATTAGAAGGAGCTAACTCTTCTGAAATTAATCCTGACACACCTTATGCAATCATCGATTTATTACCAGAACAAAAAGATGTAGAAGACTTAGGTGGTACACTTCGTCTTGGTCTATACCCATGTAAGCTTGCTGAAGAAACAAATGCTTACAATGCTTACAACGAGCCGGTTGTATATGAGCGTCATCGTCATCGTTATGAGTTCAACAATCAATTCCGTCCGGATATGGAAAAAGCAGGATTTGTATTCTCTGGTACAAGCCCAGACGGTCGTCTAGTTGAAATCATTGAATTAAAAGACCACCCTTGGTTCGTGGCAGCACAGTTCCATCCAGAACTTGTGTCTCGTCCAAACCGTCCACAACCATTGTTCCATGATTTCGTAAGTGCTTCTATTACAAATAAAGAGAGCAAGTAATAAAAAAAAGCGCCTGAAATAGGGCGCTTTTTTTAATATTCGTTTAACATTTCATCAATTGTAAATTTAATTCCGTGATAAGCAAATAAAGCTACAATTAAACTTGGGAAACCATAGCGGTTACCTTCATCATCTGGAATAAGGCCTTTTAACAGTTTTGTATCGATATGTACATCTGTGTATTGTTCCAGTGATTCCGTACCTTCTTGAATAGCCGAGATTCCAACGATAGATTGACCTTCTTCTTGAAATTTTTTTGCGATTTTTACAATTTCTTCATCCGTCGAAAAACGACTAATAAGAAGCACGCGGTCCGCAGAGGTTACAGCCGCTAGTTCGCCGTTTTCTATTAAACGTTTTGCTTGTTTCATTGGTTCAGCACCAAATAGTGCTTCAGCAACAACGCCCTCCATTTCATTTGTACCATGTAAATAAATGAAACCATCGCCAACTAGTGCTTGAGCAAGTAGACGAGCGCTATCTTCTATATTCATTTCCTCTTTTTGAGAAACTCTGGAGAAATAACCACTTAATTGAGTTGAAAAAATTTTTAACATAATGTTACTCCCTTCGTACGTGTTTGCCGGCTTTCATTATAATTTATTTTTTTAGAAAGGTGAAATCGTAGGTAGCGTAACGAAATAGTAAACGGTAAAATAAGAAAGAATAGGAAGGAATTTGGCAAAGAATAGCGAAAATAAATCGATAAGATATAAGAAGCTGTAAATCTTGTACTTACACAGAAAGGTTGGGAGTTATGGAAGGTAAAATTTTAATCGTTGATGATCAATATGGCATTCGTGTGTTATTACATGAAGTGTTCCAAAAAGAAGGTTATCAGACGTTCCAAGCAGCGAATGGATTTCAAGCTTTAGATATCGTGAAAAAAGATAATCCAGATTTAGTAGTGTTAGATATGAAAATCCCAGGTATGGATGGTATAGAGATTTTAAAACATGTAAAAGAAATTGATGAGAGTATTAAAGTGATTTTAATGACTGCTTATGGAGAATTGGATATGATTCAAGAAGCGAAAGATTTAGGAGCTTTAATGCACTTTGCTAAACCGTTTGATATTGATGAGATTCGTCAAGCGGTGAGAGATCAGCTTGCTGTAGAGGCGTAAAAAATGAATTTTTTATAAAAAATATGGAAAAAAGCGTTTACATGGACTATTGAGCAGGTGAATACGGTTGAGTTTTTTAGTACAAGTTGTTATCCTAATGAGTGTAGAAAAAAGTCCGGTATACAGATATACATATTTTACCTTATTCTGGTCATACTACCAGCGATAAGAACTTATCGGATACAAAAAACGTTTTTTAGGAGGATTCACCATGCCTTTAGTTTCTATGAAAGAAATGCTAAACACAGCACTAGAAGGAAAATACGCAGTTGGTCAATTCAACATGAACAACTTAGAGTGGACTCAAGCTATCTTAGCTGCTGCGGAAGAAGAAAAATCTCCTGTAATCCTAGGTGTATCTGAGGGTGCAGCTCGTCATATGACTGGTTTCAAAACAGTTGTAGCTATGGTTAAAGCTTTAATCGAAGAAATGAACATCACTGTTCCTGTAGCGATTCACCTTGACCATGGTTCAAGTTTCGAAAAATGTAAAGAAGCAATCGATGCAGGTTTCACATCTGTAATGATCGACGCTTCTCACCATCCATTCGAAGAAAACGTTGAAACTACTAAAAAAGTAGTAGAATACGCACACGCTCGTAACGTATCTGTTGAAGCTGAGCTTGGAACAGTTGGCGGACAAGAAGACGACATCATCGCTGAAGGCGTAATTTACGCTGATCCAGCAGAGTGTAAACACCTTGTTGAAGCAACAGGTATCGATTGCCTAGCTCCAGCTTTAGGTTCTGTACACGGTCCTTACAAAGGTGAGCCTAACTTAGGATTCGCTGAAATGGAACAAGTTCGTGACTTCACTGGCGTACCTTTAGTATTACACGGTGGTACTGGTATCCCAACTGCTGATATCGTAAAAGCTATTTCTTTAGGTACTTCAAAAATCAACGTAAACACTGAGAACCAAATCGAGTTTACAAAAGCTGTTCGTGAAGTATTAAACAAAGACCAAGAAGTTTACGATCCTCGTAAATTTATTGGACCTGGCCGCGACGCTATTAAAGCAACTGTTGCTGGTAAAATGCGTGAGTTCGGTTCTAACGGTAAAGCGTAAGAATAAAATTCCGTTTTGGAAACCGTCTAGTCTTTTAGACGGTTTCCTTTCGTTGTATAATGAAAGCGTGAACAAGTCTAAAGATTTTATAAAATGAATTTTTAGCCTACAAATATAGAAAATAATGTGCATAGTCCTATTAATAAATGTGATGAGTATCTGAGTTGGGGAATTTGATTCGATGAATAGTTAATCTTCATCTATTTGTACAGCAGGGGAGCTACAGGTGATGGTTTTCTACTTATTGAGTTTTAGGGTGGAAAGAGTGGTTGAGATTCTTAAGGGGAACCTTTTACTTCTTTTTATAAAGCAGTAGAAGATAAATACATTCACGAGAAGGGAGCTCAATATGGAAAAGTTGCTAATTGAAGGCGGAAGAGCTTTAAATGGAACAATTCGTGTGAGTGGTGCAAAGAACAGTGCTGTTGCATTAATTCCAGCGACAATTTTAGCAGATACTCCAGTAACTATCGGTGGCGTTCCTAATATTTCGGACGTGAAAATGTTAGGAGACTTACTAGAGGAAATTGGAGGGAAAGTAACTTATGGGCAGGAAGAAGAGATGGTAGTCGATCCTTCTAACATGGTTGCGATGCCTTTACCAAATGGAAAAGTGAAAAAATTGCGCGCCTCTTATTATTTAATGGGTGCAATGCTTGGCCGTTTTAAAAAAGCTGTTATTGGGCTTCCAGGTGGATGTCATTTAGGGCCACGACCAATTGATCAGCATATTAAAGGGTTTGAAGCGTTAGGGGCACATGTTACAAATGAACAAGGTGCCATTTATTTAAGAGCAGATGAATTGCGCGGGGCGCGTATTTATTTAGATGTTGTTAGTGTAGGAGCTACAATCAATATTATGCTAGCGGCTGTACGAGCGAAAGGTAGAACTGTTATTGAAAATGCAGCGAAAGAACCAGAGATTATTGATGTAGCCACATTATTAACAAGTATGGGAGCGCGCATTAAAGGTGCTGGTACAGATGTAATCCGAATTGATGGTGTGGACTCCCTGCATGGTTGTCACCATACTATCATTCCAGATCGTATTGAAGCTGGTACGTATATGATTTTAGGAGCTGCATCAGGAGGAGAAGTAACAGTTGATAATGTTATTCCTCAGCATTTAGAGTCAGTAACTGCGAAGCTAAGAGAAGCTGGTGTCCAAGTTGAAACGAACGATGACCAAATTACAGTGAACGGTAATAGAAGGTTAAAAGTAGTTGATATAAAAACGCTTGTATATCCAGGTTTCCCAACAGATTTACAACAGCCGTTTACGACGCTTTTAACAAAGGCGCACGGGACGGGAGTTGTCACGGATACAATTTACGGCGCACGTTTCAAACATATTGATGAATTGCGTCGTATGAATGCGCAAATTAAAGTAGAAGGTCGTTCGGCAATTGTAACTGGTCCTGTTTTATTGCAAGGTGCAAAAGTGAAGGCAAGTGACTTACGAGCTGGGGCTTCCCTTGTTATTGCAGGGTTAATGGCGGATGGAATTACAGAAGTAACCGGACTTGAACATATTGATCGAGGCTATGAAAATATAGTAGACAAGCTTAAAGGGCTTGGTGCAAACATTTGGCGGGAACAAATGACAAATCAAGAGATTGAAGAAATGAAGAACGCTTAAAGTGATGATACTTCCGTTAATGGGGAGCGAAGAATCACCACTTGCGGAAGTACACTTTATAGAAAAATACGGTTCACAAAATACGGCAGAAATATAAAGACTTAAAGGAGAGGGATTATCGTGGAAAGAAGTTTATCTATGGAGTTAGTACGTGTAACAGAGGCTGCAGCATTATCATCAGCGCGTTGGATGGGACGCGGGAAAAAAGATGAGGCAGACGGTGCAGCAACATCAGCTATGCGTGATGTATTTGATACAGTTCCGATGAAAGGGACAGTTGTAATTGGCGAAGGTGAAATGGATGAAGCACCAATGCTGTATATCGGAGAGAAATTAGGTACAGGATATGGCCCACGTGTAGACGTTGCAGTTGATCCTTTAGAGGGGACTAACATCGTAGCAGCTGGCGGATGGAATGCACTTGCTGTTATTGCAATTGCAGATCATGGTAATTTGTTGCATGCTCCTGACATGTACATGGATAAAATTGCGGTTGGCCCAGAAGCAGTTGGGGCAGTTGATATTAACGCACCTATTATAGATAACCTACGTGCCGTTGCGAAAGCGAAGAATAAAGATATTGAAGATGTTGTAGCGACAGTTTTAAATCGTCCACGTCATCAAGCAATTATTGAAGAAATTCGTAAGGCTGGTGCACGTATTAAGTTAATTAATGATGGAGATGTAGCTGGAGCAATCAATACAGCATTTGACCGTACAGGTGTAGATATTTTATTCGGTTCTGGTGGGGCTCCTGAAGGTGTACTAGCTGCGGTTGCGCTAAAATGCTTAGGTGGAGAAATTCAAGGAAAGCTCTTACCACAAGACGAAGCTGAATTAGAACGTTGTAAAAAAATGGGCATTGAAGATATAAATCGCATCCTTCGTATGGAAGACTTAGTAAAAGGTGACGATGCAATCTTTGCTGCAACAGGTGTAACAGACGGAGAACTATTACGCGGCGTTCAATTTAAAGGTAGCGTAGGAACAACACACTCCCTTGTTATGCGTGCGAAATCCGGCACAGTACGCTTCGTAGACGGACGTCATAGCTTAAATAAAAAACCGAACTTGGTTATTAAATAAAAAGCGTAAGCAGCTCGTTCAGAATGGGAGGAAGAAGCGAATCTACCAACCATTCTAGCCGCCGAAACTAGATTAAATAAAGGTAGAAATGCCTTATCTATTCTTCCTTAAAATCAGGTGAGTAGAAAAAAGAAAGAAATATAAAGTGAGACTTTAATCAGTGGGGGGAGCTTCATCCCCCGCTGATTATTAACCTTCACCAATCGTGCTTTTACGGGCGGTTGATCTCCCGCCTAACTTCTGTACTTTATAGCCAGATTTTGAGGTGGGAGTCTTACAGCCCGTTCATGCAAAAAGCGAAGACAAATTTTCTTGTCTTCGCTTCTTGTATTTGTGTTTCAACGTATTGATTAAAACTAGACAAAAGGGTTACAATAGTGAATATTACCCTACTTGAACTTATTGCCTTTCATTATTAATTATTTGCCTTCCGTATTTTTTCCCTTTACCCATTTGAAAAGAGAATAACGTTAAAGTGTGGTGTCTGAATGAATTTGTCAATTGCAGCATTAGAAAACATGAAATTAAAAGAGTTATACGAGCTTGCGAAAGAATTTAAGATTTCGTATTACAGCAAGTTAACGAAAAAAGAGCTAATCTTTGCTATCTTAAAAGCTCGAGCAGAAAAAGAAGGTTTCTTTTTCATGGAAGGCGTATTAGAAATTATTCAATCAGAAGGATTTGGATTCCTACGTCCTATCAACTATTCTCCAAGCTCAGAAGATATTTATATCTCAGCTTCGCAAATTCGTCGCTTCGATTTACGTAATGGAGATAAGGTTTCTGGTAAAGTACGACCTCCGAAAGAAAATGAACGCTATTTTGGATTATTACAAGTTGAAGCTGTAAACGGTGATGATCCAGAATCAGCAAAAGAGCGTGTGCATTTCCCTGCATTAACACCGTTATACCCAGATCGCCAAATGAAATTGGAAACGGAAACGAAAAAGTTACCGACACGCATCATGGATTTAATCGCACCAGTTGGATTTGGACAACGTGGTTTAATTGTTGCGCCTCCAAAGGCTGGTAAAACAAGTCTGTTAAAAGAAATTGCACACAGTGTCACAACAAATCATCCGGAAGCAGAATTAATTGTACTTTTAATTGATGAGCGTCCAGAGGAAGTAACAGATATTGAACGTTCTGTTAAAGGTGACGTTGTAAGCTCTACTTTTGATGAAGTACCAGAAAATCATATTAAAGTAGCCGAGCTTGTATTAGAGCGTGCAATGCGTCTTGTGGAACATAAAAAAGACGTTGTCATTTTAATGGATAGTATTACCCGTTTAGCGCGTGCTTACAACCTTGTTATTCCGCCAAGTGGTAGAACATTATCCGGTGGTATCGATCCAGCTGCCTTCCATAGACCGAAGCGCTTCTTCGGAGCTGCGCGTAATATTGAAGAAGGCGGTAGCTTAACAATTTTAGCAACAGCCCTTGTTGATACAGGGTCTCGTATGGACGATGTAATTTACGAGGAGTTTAAAGGAACTGGAAATATGGAGCTTCACTTAGATCGCTCATTAGCTGAGCGTCGTATCTTCCCAGCGATTGATATTCGTCGCTCTGGTACGCGTAAAGAAGACCTGTTAATTCCGAAAGAACATTTAGACAAATTATGGGGTATTCGTAAAACGATGCGTGATACACCAGACTTTGTTGAAAGTTTCTTACGTAAACTTCGTCAAACAAAGACAAATGAAGAATTTTTACAAAACATTGTTGCAGACTCAAAAAGGTATGTAACAACTAAGTAAAGGGAAAAGATTGGGACTCGCTTATTTCGTAGTAAGCGAGTTTTTTATGTTTTTTAAGGGAATATTAGAGAGAGTAATATATGGGAATAATTGTGTTTTTTGAGATGGAAATCATATTTTGTGTTAGAGCTGGGCGAGTCATCTCCACTTTTGATTAATATCCAGTTCCGGTGGCTAGAATCTTCGGCCATTTCACTCTCTCGCTCGAAGCAAAAAGCGCTTCAAGGTCGAGAGTTCCAATGTCCTGCGATTCTGAGCAAGCCGCTTGCGCTTTTAAATGTTATCCAGCTCCAGCGGCGAGAATGGTCGGTGGCTTCGCGTCTTCCTACGAGGCAAAAAGCGCCTCTGCGTCAGAAGCTCCATCCACCTTCCATTCTGAGCGAGCCGCTTGTGCTTTTAATTTTTAAAAAGACAAAAACAGGTAGTTGCAAAATGGAGTTAGCCTTGTTATAATTTCATCATATGTGTTTCATCAATATAGTTGTGTAAGCAGCTGAAGATGAAAAACTCTGTTTCGAAAATGATTCAGGGCGGAAGGAGATGAAAAGAATGAAAGCAGGAATCCATCCAAATTACAATAAAGTTGTATTTATGGACACGAACACAGGCTTCAAATTCTTAAGCGGGTCTACTAAAGGCTCTAGCGAAACTGTTGAGTGGGAAGATGGTAACACTTATCCATTACTAAAAATTGAGATCAGTTCTGATTCTCACCCATTCTACACTGGACGTCAGAAGTTTGCTACTGCAGACGGACGTGTTGACCGCTTCAATAAGAAATACGGCATCAAGTAATAAAGAACATAAAACAGGCAAGTGTATGTATTCGCTTGTCTGTTTTTTTTGCAAAAATATTAAACCTTTACCCTACTTTGGATTAGGAAAGTAGATGAAAGGAGAGCTCAATGTACTTAATGAATCAAAATGGTTGGATTGAAGTGATTTGCGGGAGTATGTTTTCTGGAAAATCAGAAGAGCTCATCCGCCGTATACGCCGTACACAATTTGCGAAACAACATGCAATTGTATTTAAACCATGTATTGATAATCGTTATAGTGAAGAAGATGTTGTATCACATAATGGATTAAAGGTTAAAGCAGTTCCTGTTTCAGCTTCAAAAGATATATTTAACCATGTAACAGAAGAAATGGATGTTATTGCAATCGATGAGGTACAATTTTTTGATGGGGACATTGTGGAAGTGGTGCAAGTATTGGCAAATCGTGGCTATCGTGTCATTGTAGCTGGATTAGACCAAGATTTCCGTGGTCTACCATTTGGACAAGTTCCTCAGCTGATGGCAATTGCTGAACATGTAACTAAATTGCAGGCAGTTTGTTCTGCATGTGGATCTCCTGCAAGTCGTACGCAACGTTTAATCGATGGAGAACCAGCGGCATTTGATGATCCAATTATTTTAGTTGGGGCTTCAGAATCGTATGAACCACGTTGTCGTCATTGTCATGCAGTACCTACAAAACAAAGATAAATGAAACTCGCTATGTAGAGCGGGTTTTTTTCGAAAATAGATGAAGATTGGTGGCCAGCTCTTCGCACAGCTAAGAACTTTAGGCAGTCAGAGCCGAGCAAGCCGCTTTCGCTTTTAAATATATTATCTAGCTCCAGCGGCTAGAATCTCCGGCCATTT
>NZ_MAOG01000037.1:0-471 GCF_001884205.1 Bacillus sp. NH11B
CTCCAGAGGGGTTAAGTAATGCTGAGCTAAATACCAGTGATAGTGTTAAAAACCTTATTAATAATAGTGGGTATTCAGTAGATGAATTTGTTGAGTTGTTACATCCAGATAGGGTGTTAAATGCTAATGAAAAGACAGTGGTTGATAATATAAGAAATGAAATTGGAGTACCTGATGTTGGTACAAAGATGAAAAAAGTAATCCCGCAAAGTGATATATATAAGTATTTATATGACGAAAACTATACAGGTGTAAGAGGATTTACTGCAGTTGATGAGCATAGTGCAAATTTAAAAACACTGTTTGAAAATTATGAAGGAGCTAGGCTTGACTATGATGGAACGATGTTTAAAGTAGATCATGGAGGAAATGGTGTATCAACACCAATTGGTGCACCAGATAGGTTTTATGGGGCAATTGAATATATAGAAAATGATCCATCAAAGTTGACGATTCCAAGGTGGGAAGCTA
>NZ_MAOG01000038.1:0-246 GCF_001884205.1 Bacillus sp. NH11B
TCTGTTACTAATGGAAGTACTCCACCTAAGAATGATAAAACTGCCATTGCGATTGTCATATTATTTCCTCCTCTTTTTTCGTATTAAGATGTGGTGAATCTTTATACCTTTATTATAGTAAGCGCTTACATTTATAACAATACATTTCTATATGCAATATTGCATATTTATACGTTTAGACAAAAATTAGACCTCTATTAGTCATTCCTTAATGGTATCATAGCGAGGTGAGAGTCTTTAAGGGTT
>NZ_MAOG01000039.1:0-14568 GCF_001884205.1 Bacillus sp. NH11B
ACAACTCCGGTCTTTCCTTCGTCTAATTGTGCTTGTGTAATGTAAAGAAGATCGTGTTCTGAGACATTTGCTGCATTAGGGTTTAAATCTATAATTGCACCTGCTTCAGTAATTTTAAGCTGCTGCCCAGATCTTAGTTGATGAATTTCAATTCTTCCATTTGGATAGCGTACTTTAACCGGTTTAAGAAAATTCGAATCACCTTGTGTATGATACATGGAAATATTAAATTCCCCAGATGTAAAATTAGGAGCCTGGTAAGTTTCGTTTTCTGCATATACATCAATGTGAGTGCCTGGGTCTGGATTCTCTGGGGTTATTCCAAGTGCTTCATAAGTATCTGCTACAGCACCTAATACAGTAATAGTTATATCTAATACCGCACCTACCCCTGCGCTAGCCTTATTTTCTGCAATCGGTGCCATAGAAAAAAGAATTCCTAATGCCGCTGTAGCAGGAATTATCTTCTTTCCAATTCCATTTGTTTTAAATTTCTTTTTCATTCCGTTCTCCTCTCTTGGTGAAATTAATCACTTTTGAATCATCTAAAATTAATGTTCTGAAGTTCATCTTAGCTTAGATACCTTTCGAATTTCTTGCATAAGTGTTACAAAAGTCTTTCATTGATTTTAATTTGTAATAAGGAAAGTATTAAATATTAATGTGAGGAGATCAAAATACATATTCAGAAAATAAGTATTAACAAGTGTTAAAATGGTTACAGCGTGTTGAAAATGGAAGACATGTACATATTGCTTAAATAAAGGAGCAGCAAAATATAATGTTGCTTGAGATGCATTTTTAATTAATTAGGAGAAATTCTTGATTGTTCTTATGAGGTTCAATTACATAGAGCAAGTGGTTTACAACTTCTGATTTTAGCTATTATATTATGGAATATATATCACAGCGGTTGATGCTTTGCATGCAAAAGGAGTGGATATTCACGAAGAATATGTACAACATATATCTCCATTTGGATGGGAACATATTACGTTAACAGGTGATGATGTTTGGAACTTAAACCCAAAAACAAATTTCAATAATTTAACGAATTTACCGAAAGAATTCTCCTTCCTCAAGCGTGTGAAGGGCGATAGCCCAACGGTAGGTGGGAGATGAATTCCGGTTTGGCATAGCCAAAAACTTTTGATAAACTAGCTATATGAAGTTCTTTGATAACTTGATATATGAGGTTGCAGGAAGAAAATAGAGTGCGAAAACCAAGCCATTCGGTTCCTGTGTAAAATATCAACCGTACCAAAAGAGCGTCCAAGCGTTGGACATCTAGGGGTGGAACACCCCGAAGCAACGCTCAGGGAGACGAAAGGTTACTTTCGTCGTGGAACTGAGAAGCTCCCACTTCAAGCTTTACTAAGTGGCGAATAGTTCACGACCATTACGAGATAAAAAGTCTATAAAAAATCGGTAAAATAAATAACCAGTTCCTTAACGTACAGGGAACCGGTTAAATTGTGTCCAAACGTACAATTTTCTTTTTTTGATAAGGTGACCTCATGCCCATCAAGTTAATATTTTTGCACCAGAACCATAAAAAGCACCTTCAATATTTGAAGGTGCTTTTTAATGCCTTTCTAAATTTACGACCAAAAGAAAGAACCATACCTGCAAGAACCATCAATACACCCATTGCTGCACTGTTATTTGTACTTGCACCCGTTTTTGGAAGCTCTTTATATGTATCTTCTTTTTTATCAGTAGTACTATTGTTTGAGATATTACTGTTACCAGTATCAGAGGCATTGCTGTTGTTAGTACCAGTACTGCCATTATCAGAACCGTTATCGTTGCCTGAACCATTATTTCTGTTATTAGAACCGTTACCATTGTCCTTATCTTTCACAACTACTTTTTGTATTGTAGTTACCATATTACCTGCAGAATCTTTGACACTATATATTACTTCATAAGTACCGGCTTTAGATGTATCTACAGTTCCTTCATGCGTTACTTTAGAAGTAAGGTCACCACCTTCTTTATCAGTAGCTGATATTCCTGCCATTGAGGCGAATTGATTACCCTCAATAATTGTTGTTTCAGCAGGTACTTTTAGTACTGGTTTTTCATCTTTAACTTCTTCTCCAGCTTTAACCGTTACTGTTTGTTTCGCAGTTACTTCATGACCTTTAGTGTCTGTAACTGTGTAAGTTAATACGTAAGTACCGGCCTTAGATGTATCTACCTTACCATCAACTGTTACTTTAGAAGTAAGGTCACCGTCTTCTTTATTAGTAGCTGATACTCTTGCCATTGGGTCGAATGAATCTCCTACATTAATTGTTGCCCCAACAGGCACTGTTAATTTAGGTTCCATATCTGGAGTTTCTCCATTTTCCTCTACAATTACAGTCTGTGTAGCCGTTGCATTAACCCCTTGGGAATCGACAACCGAGTACTCCACAATGTAGTTACCTGGTTTAGAAGTATCTACATCGCCTTTATGTTTTACTCTATTTGTTAAATCACCATCTTCTTTATCAACAGCTTTTACGCCTCTCATCGGGTCGAACGTATCACCTACATGTAGTGTAGTTGTAAACGGTACAGTTAACTCCGGCGCTTGTTTTTCCACAGCTTTTTCTTTTTCTTCCACTGTTACCTTAATTTTTGCTGCATCAAAAGCTTTTTGGACTGCTTGAGCTTCAGCCGAGTTCGCGCCATATTTATTTGTTGCAACTCGAAGGCATGCTGATCTCAATTCAAAGAAATCAGAAGTCATGTTTAGTTCATCAGTGTTTGCATAATAAAAAATATCAAACATTTTATCCTCGCCAATACCTTTTACAGTTACACCGTTATGAGTGCCACCTTTTGCAATTAAATATGCAACTTTATTAATAATACTTGAGTTGAAATGAACGCCTCCATCATCCTCTCCATTTAAATTAGTATATTTACTATAATCATCTGGATATGGTACTCCATTTGAATAATTGATTGAAGATGGATTTTTCATATCACGTAAAACTAATCCAGTTTGTTCTCCTATTGTCCAGTTAAAATTCCCATTGTTTATATATTTCTCAATAGCCGTCCCCATAATATCCGATAACGCCTCGTTAATCGCACCAGATTCTCCGGAATATTCAAGATTGGATTCGCTAGATGTAACCGCATGTGTAAATTCATGTCCCGCTACGTCAAATGCCTTCACCATAGGATCTCCATATACGAGCATACTACTATTATTAATATTAGCACTTAATGCATTTTTCCAATTTTTTGGATCGTTCGTATCCTCAGAATCCCAAGCGTGTACAACTGAAACTACTTTTTGTCCCTTATTATCAAAACTATTACGCTTGTATTTATCTTTATAAAAATCAAATACTTTTGTCGCTAAGTAATGGGCACTTACCGCTTTTGGATCATTAAATGTTGTTGAAGTGCTAGTTGCTAGTGTGCCAGGATAATAGCTTTCCTCTTTAGTAATATCCCTGTAATTCACATCATATGTTTCAATTCCTTGCCCCCTTGAATAATCAGCAAGTGCATATTCACCATTACTTTGTTTAGAAATACCAAATGTACGAGATATACCGAAAGCATCGTTTCCTGTTCCAGTTAATGATGCAAGATTGCTTTTTCTACTTTCCTCTAAGGCATCAACAAGCTTCTCACTTGCTTTTAAATCTGATTCTTGTACCATATTTTTTAACATTTCACCATTATGAGCATTCACTAAATAAGTTCCAGATACATATTTTGGTGTTACTGCAGCAAATGTAACCTGGTATGCATTACTGGCTTGTCCATTATTTTCATCAACAAAAATAACTTCCTTTACTTCTGGCTCAGAAATAAACTTGATATCATTCCCGTACTTCGTATAAATATATTGTTTCGCTTTTTCTTGTGATAGATTAATAGGAATCTTTAAATCTTCTTGTTTTAAATTTTGCGCACTATCCCCTGAAACACTTTTAATAACACCCTTTTTATCTACGTGTGCAGTCAATTGATACCCATATACTTCTTTGCCTTCATATGTTTGTTGCATACGCACAAGTGTAGTCCCATCATACGAACCGCGTTTTTGAAGAACCTTATAATCTACTCCCATTTCTCCATTCACTTGTTTTGGAGACAAAGCTTGCTCTGTCTTTTCCTTAAGGGCATCTTTTACTACATTCTCTGGTGCCTTTTGTGATGGTTGTGTAAGTTCACCTGTACGGAACGAATCCTCCTGAATTTGAACTTGTAATTGATCTGTTTCCTCTGCATGACCTACTCCATATGGTATTACAGCTGTTAAAGCTAATCCTGTTGTTAATGCAACTGTAGCTGTTCTTTTTTTATTTTTCATGGTATTTACCCCGTATAATTTTCTTAAGTATTAAATCTATAAAATTATACTGTCTATTCCTATTGAAATAAAGAGAAAAATGAAGAAATTATAGTCGATGGACATGGGGTCACCATACAAAAAAAGAAAATTGTACGTTTGAACACATTTTGGACACAAAATAACCGGTACCTTGTACGTTAAGGAACCGGTTATTAATGTTATGAATCTTTTACTAAATTTAGTAATAATGAACTTAATTTATTTACATTGACATACTTGGTAAAAACTTCGCTATTAATACAATAATTGCCGCAAAGAATACCGCTTTAATAATGAATAGAATAATAATTGGAATCAATGCTTTCACTTTACTTAATCCAGCTGTAATATGTAATCCAAGCCAAATTAAGACTAAATTCCATACATAGAATATTTCAATTGTATTACCAATTCCATATGCAAATGTACCTTTCGTAAATAATAACCCTAAACTCGTATATTGGCTCATTCCACTACCAAAGATTAGACCTAAGCTTGAATTAATAAGTCCACCAATAATAAGGACAATATTTGTATAAGCTACAATATTCAATAAGGTTTTATAAGGCGTATCATTACCAAAGAACATCATAAACATTTTATAAATAGCTGCTATGAATAGTGTTCCAACCATCGCACTAGCAAAGCTTGTTCCAATTCCAGAAATAACTTCTGATGTAAGTGAACTTTGTCCAGCCATTTCACCTAATTCTTTTTTCATTTTAAGCATCTCAGGTGAGGTATACATAACATACGCATTTAAACCACCTAAAATCCCTTGTAACAATGCTACTAAGAGGAACATACCCCAAACTTTCTCGTTTGTTTTCATTCTTTCAAATTGTACTCCAGGAGATTTAATCATTCCAAATAATGATGGCTTTTTCGCACCTACATCTTGTGTATTAATATTCGCTTTCATTATAACGCCTCCTTCTATTTACATATTCCTTTTAAAGGATGGTAAAAACAATTAACTCAAACAATATGTATGTGTAATAGAGATATTTATCTTTACTACACTAGTAAACTATTCGTAGCGGAGTGCTTCAATTGGATCTAATTTTGCAGCTTTATTCGCTGGAATTAATCCGAAAATAATACCAAGTGTCATTGAGAATAATACGCCTCCGACAACAACTTCCCACGAAACGAGCGGTGGCCATTTTGCGAATGCGGAGACAATATATGCTCCGCCATATCCAAGACCAATTCCAATTAAACCACCTAGAAGCGTTAACATAACGGCTTCAATTAAAAACTGTAATAAAATTTTATTACGCGTTGCTCCAAGCGCTTTACGTATCCCAATTTCGCGCGTACGCTCCGTTACAGATACGAGCATAATGTTCATAACGCCAATACCACCAACGACTAATGAAATACCTGCGATACCACCGATGATCATTGTCATAATATTCGTGACTTTAGAAACGCCCTCTTGGAACTCTTTTAAGTTCACTAATTCATATTTACCTGGAATTTCACTCGGCTTACGACTATTTAATATTTCAACAGCTTTTTTTCCTGCTGATTCTAAATTGTCTACATTTTTAGCTTGAATTGCGATACTTTGAATTTCATCTGTTCCGTATAAAACAGGCCATAAAGTGAGAGGAATCAGTATTTCCTCAGTTTCAAATCCCATAAATTCATTATCTGATTTATAGACACCGATAATTTGCACCGGCTGTCCTTTCATTTCAATAATTTTCCCTACTGGATTTTCATCTTTAAATAACGTCTCTTCTGCCTTCATACTAATCATCACAACGTTATTCCCTTGCGAAATATCTGATTCATTTAATGAACGGCCTTTGACCATTTTCACTTTATTTACTTGAAAATATTCACTATCTAGTCCAATAACATTAATCATTGCTTTTTTATCGTTTATATCAAGTGTTTCCATCGTACTATTCGTCGTAATAACATGGGCAACATCTTTTACCTGTTTCACTTCAAGAATATCTTCTTCCGTTAATTTTGGTACTTCATGCCCACCCATAGCAAACTCATCATTAATATTCGGCTTAAACTGAATTGGCATAAGGTTATTACCAGAACCAGCGATTTTCGACTTCAGCATCGCTTCCCCGCCCTGCCCAATCGCAACGACAGTAATAATAGAACCTACACCGATAATAATACCGAGCATCGTCAAAGCTGAACGCAGTTTATGAGCTAAAATAGAAGATAGGGCAATTTTTATACTATCTAGTAAACTCATACTGCACACCTTCTATCTTCAGTAATTTTCCCATCTCGCAGTACAATGCGGCGAGATGAATAAGCTGCTACCTCTTCCTCATGCGTAACCATAACGATTGTCGTTCCTTCTGCATTAAGCTTCGTGAAAATATCCATAACTTGTTCACCAGACTTCGTATCAAGCGCCCCCGTCGGCTCATCGGCCATAATGAACGTTGGATTATTCGCAATCGCTCTCGCAATTGCTACACGCTGTTTCTGTCCACCTGATAACTCACTAGGTAAATGATGCACTCTATCTGCTAACCCTACTTTGTCCAGTGCTTCCAAAGCACGCTTACGGCGCTCAGCTTTCTTCACCCCACCATATACGAGCGGAAGTTCAACATTTTCCACCGCTGAAAGACGGGGTAGTAAATTAAAATGCTGGAACACAAAGCCGATATATTCATTACGAATTAAAGCTAGCTTTGACTCATCGGCTGTTAAGATATTCACATCATTCAGCATATATTTCCCTTCTGTTGGGCGATCTAAACAACCGATAATATTCATAAGCGTTGATTTACCGGAACCAGACGGTCCCATAATTGAAACAAACTCACCACTCTGAATCGTCAAACTAATACCATGCAAAATCGGTACTGCCAATTTCCCTTGATAATACGTTTTAGCAATATTATTTAACGTAATCATTTCTCTTTCACTTCCATTCCGTCATACACGTTGTCGGAAGGATTTTTAACCACCTTTTGCCCCACTGCTGCGCCTTCAACAATCTCTGTCCAGTCTCCATCAGTAGCGCCTTTTTTCACATTTTGTTTATGAAGCTTCCCTTTCTCCTCAATATAAATAAATGCATCATCGCCTTTTTCTACAATGCTCTTACTTGGAACAGCAATCATCGTCTTATTCTCTAAATTTACTTGTAAAGAAACGTGATAACCTGGAGATAAACCATCTTGGCTATCAAGACTCGCCTTATATGTATATTGAGACATATTTTGAGTTCCCTCACCAGTTGCTTGAGCCATCTCTGCACTCGTTGGGAATTCACTTACTTCTGTAATTTTACCTGTCCACTTCTTCTTATTATTTGCTTTCGCAGTTACAGTAAACATTTGGTCTTTTTGAATTTGTGACTTTTGAAGCTCTGTTAAAGTCCCTTGAACTTGGAACGGATCTTTAGAAGCAACTTGTAAGAATGCTTTCCCTTGGCCACCTAAAGCTTGAGGTGAACTTTGTGCTGCATCTTTATCTAACTTTTGTACAACACCTGTAAAATTACTATAAATCGTAAGTTCTTTCTGTTTTTTACTTAACTCTTCTTTTTGTAACTTTCCTTTTTCTTTTTCAAGATCAGTTGTTTTTTGTGCCATTTCTAATTCGCTTACTTGCTCTTCCATTGGGTCTGTTACTTCTCTCCCAGCTCCACTATCTTTTGCCTTCTTAATTTCGTTCTTCAATGAATCAATTTTCTTTTTCCCTTGATCATAACGCATATCAGCCATCTTCTGATCAAGCTCAGCTTGTTTCACCTGTAAATTAATTTCTTCATTATCATAAGAGAATAATTTCGTTCCCTTTTCTACCTCTTGTCCTTCTTTCACTGCAATATCTTTCACTTTTCCTTTAGTTGGATCCGCATAGAAGCTTTCAATATTCCCTGGCTTCACCTGACCCGAAATTAACTTCGTATTATTTAGCTTACGCTCTGTCACTTTCTCAAAACTTACAGCATCCGTCTTCGTTGTATCTTTCTTCTTACCTTGCATAACAAAAATATTAACCGCCGCAACGATAACAATTAGTACAATAACCCCGACAATAATCCATTTTTTTTTCTTATTTGGAGTACGAACCGTATTTGGTAACATAATCTTTCCCCTTTCAAAATTAAATATTACTAAACATATAGTAATTAAATAATATAACACGAAAAATACTCATAACCAATATGTAATATTGCATATAATTAGATTAAAAGATTTTTATAAGAATTAATATTTAGTTAAATGAAGAAAGAAATTGTAGGAAAATTGGGTTCTGGTGCAAAGACTCTAAAACTTTTGCAAATAATCTCTTAAACTTGGACATACTGATAGTATTACTATTACTCTAGAAAAAGATGTGTGATCGATATGGAAAAGGAAAATTTGTTCAAATGGAAGCATTATCGGCCGGAACTAATCTTATTAACAGTAAGGTGGTACCTACGGTACAATTTGAGCTTCCGTAACCTGGTGGAAATGATGGAGGAACGAGGCTTATTCATAGCTCACACAACGATTATGCGATGGGTTCATTAATATGGACCTCAATTAGAAGAGAAAGTACGATATCACCTTAAATCAACAAATGATTCATGGAGAGTCGATGAAACTTATATTAAAGTGAAAGGGCAATGGATGTATTTATATCGTGCTGTTGATTCAGAAGGGAATACCATTGATTTTTATCTAAGTAAATCAAGAGATAAACAAGCAGCCAAGTGCTTTTTCGTACATTTCGAAACCTCGTGTGATAACAGTAGATAAAAACCCTGCCTATTCTGTAGCGATTCAAGCGTTGAAAGAAGAGAAACATATGCCCGAAGGCATAAAGATAAGGCAAGTTAGATATCTTAATAATATAGTGGAATAAGATAATCGTTTTATTAAAAAACGTGTGCGTTTTATGCTGGGGTTTAAGTCATTTAAAACTGCAACTTCTATATTGAGTGGTGTTGAAGCCATGCATATGATGAAAAAGGGACGGATTGATTTACCGAATCAGTCTGTCCAAAATCAAAAAGAGTTCATCTACCAAGTGTTTGGACTTATAGCATAAAATACGATTTCACTAGGAATCTACTATTATCCGCGTTTTTCTTCATATATTTGCACCAGAACCGAAAAAGAATCCCTTATGATGTCTGGGATTTTTTTTCTTGTTTAAAGTTTTATCAGACAAATGATCTGCACATCAATTTATTTTTGATATACAGATCATTTGTCTGATAATTTTTATAAATAATTGCGGAGTAATAAACTTACATAAATGCTTTTAAAAGTTCTTGAACTAATGGAATTGCCCCACCAATGAATTTTAAAACTGCCATTGCGATTTCCATAATCATTTCCTCCTCTTTTGTTGATGCTAAGGTGTTATTTATCTTTATGCTTTTATTATAGTAAGCGCTTATATTTTTATCAATATATTTTTATATGCAATATTACATATATAAGGAAGCGAAATATCACATTTCCGTATTAAGAATATGTATTGGAAATTAAGTGTTCCCTCAAACAAAAAAGAACTTGTAGTTCTTCTACAAGTTCTTTTTTTGATAGTACTAATGTTAACGGTTAAACAATTTAAACAGGTACTAAGACCAAATCCATTGATCATCATTATTTTGATTTGAAGTTTTCGATTCTTGAATTTTTTCGATGTTGTTTTCTATGTTCCAATTTATAGAACTTCCGCCCCATTGTGCAAATTCCATATTATTTACTTTAACTTTGTCACCGACATTGAGTTTTTGTCCCTGTGTTAAGTAAACTTCTAGAATTTCATCTCCACCGTTGATTTTAGGATATTTAACAAGTACATAATCTATAGACACGTTTACGTATTCATCAATTTTTCCTTTTTTACTAACTTCTCCTATTACATAATCAGGTCGACCATTTTCTTTTAAATGCATTCCTGGTGTTAATGATTTATTTTCAATAGAATTTGCAATCATATATTCAGTAAAATTGCGCATCATTGTACCAGTAACTTTTACTTGATCTCCTATTTTTACATTTGGTATAGAATCAAAATTGATACTGATAGGATCTGTATATTGTTTTGATTCTACAAAAATAACATTATTACTAATCTCAACTACGTGACCTTCAATTGTTGATATATTTGATTCAATAGAAGCTGCACTAGCTTTTGTTACTTCTATGCCTGGTAAATTTGTTCCTGCAAGTGCTGCTACTCCTAATGCACCAGCTAAAACGATTTTTTTTATACCCATTTTATAACATCTCCATTCATGTTTTAATTTTAATATTAACCTTACTGTAACTATTATAGTTACACCGATAATAATTATCAACTATGGATTGTATGCAATCTTACATATTTGAAAAATAGAACATTAAAATTTAGTGTTTTAAGAATGAGTGTAAACAAATATTCAAAAGTTTACTTTTGAGAAAGGTAAAAAGAGTCCTATTAATTTAGGGCTCTTTTTCGTTTTGGGGTAATTCTAAATTCTTAAGTTGATGGGCATAGGGTAGCATCACATCGCTATCAAGATAAGAAAAGCAAATACCCCCAAACGAGAAGATTGACATGTCCAGATGAAAATGTACAATTTTTTGTTTAGGGGGCGTTATAAAGTTTTTAAGTTGATATGAGGTATCACCAAGTGAACTACTCGCCACTTAGCAAAGCTTAAAGTGGGAGCTTCTCAGTTCCACGACGAAAGTAACCTTTCGTCTCCCTGAGCGTTACTTCGGGGTGTTCCACCCCTAGATGTCCAACGCTTGGACGCTCTTTTGGTACGGTTGATATTTTACGCAGGAACCGAATGGCTTGGTTTTCGCACTCTATTTTCTTCCTGCAACCTCATATATCAAGTTATCAAAGAACTTCATATAGCTAGTTTATCAAAAGTTTTTGGCTATGCCAAACCGGAATTCATCTCCCACCTACCGTTGGGCTATCGCCCTTCACACGCTTGAGGAAGGAGAATTCTTTCGGTAAATTCGTTAAATTTTTACGAGCAGTAATACGCCCTTATAATGATGATATAATAAACCACTCAACTTCATTTTCTTTTTATTGATGGGATTGCGCATTTGAAATTGCATTATATAAAAACTGTGCATACTGTTCACGTGTTACGTTCATATCCGGAGCAAATTTCCCTTCTCCAACTCCTACTGCAATATGGTTCGATTGCACGGCACTAATCGCATCTTTTGCCCATGAATTTGCTGGAACATCGTTGAAATTATGTGGCGCCTTTACATCTAATCTAAATGCTTTCTTAATAACTTGTGCCATTTCTGCACGTGTTAATGTAGCTTTCGGTCTAAAGTTTCCTTGATCATCCCCTTGGAAAAATCCTAGCTTAGTTAAAGCCAATATTTCCTCAGGAAACATTGTTGAATTTCCATCGATATCTCTGTATGGATTTTCATATTTATCTTGTTTTTCTATATGCAAAGTACGGTAAATTAATGCAGCTACTTGTTCACGTGTTACATTATCACCCATACCAAATATCCCATTTCCATAACCTGCAATAATTCCTTTATTCGCTAAATCATGAATTGCATGAAATGCCCAGTGTTCTTGTGGGACATCCTTAAATGTAGTTCTATTTACTCCTGCATCGATTTGCAAATCATTTTTTATTACATCCCAAAGTGGATTATCTTGACGCTTTGGTTGCCCCTCTTCATCCCATTTTATTTTTTCTGTTCCTAATTCATAATTCATTCCTGTCCAAGTATCTTCACGGAATGCATAGAATGATTTATGCCATCCTTTCTGATTGAATATAGAAATTAAGTCTTGCATGTATTGAGGTGCTCCAGGAACGGTACGATTAATTCCAAATTCCTCAGCAATGATTCGATTAGATGGTACATGATTTTCCTGAGACCAATTTTGCACAGGCTGTAAGAATGTATTTAATCCATCTTTATCCCACATCATAGGTGTTTCTAAATCTCCTACTTTTACAATTCCAGGATATTGATACTCTTTATTTTGATTTTCACGTTGACTTGTTAATTGATATGGCTCATACATATGAAATGCATACAATGTCTTATTATCTTTAACTGGTTTAAGATATTTAAAAGCCCAAGGTGTGGCATATAGACCTGAATCTAAAATAATAGGTGTTTCTTTATCTACTTCACGAATTGAAGTAACAACTTTTTGATAAAATTCATTTAAATCAGCTGGGGTTCCCTTCACTTTTGAATACCATTTCTCATAATCTTCCGTCCAAAAATCATTATATCTATTTTTCTTAGATGTTTCTGGATGTGGTTCATTGATAATGTTGTAACCAACCACAGCTGGATGATCTTTCAATTCAAACGCAAGGTCTTTCCAAAATTGGCTTGCTTGTTCTTGATATTTCTCTTCTTCCCAAATTCTATCATCATTCTGATTATTGTTAAATTGACGCCAACGATCACCAGGTAATGAAAGCATTGTAAGTACAACTTTAATCCCTTGTGATTGTGCAGCATCTAAATCTGCTTTCAATTTTGCTACATCCTCTTCCACCAATCTTTGATAATTATCTGCATTACCGATAAGAAAATCTTTTCCTGATGTATCTGGTTTGTCTTCAAATAAGAAATCCTTATCTTTTGCCCATTTATCAGGTGCTAAACGAACATATTCAATATGAGCTTCCTTTGCACTTTTGTAGTTCTCAGGTAATGAAGTGCTATTCATAAAATTAGTACCTGTTCTTTTAGAATTCCAAAAATCCATTTTGGAACCTGCACTTTTGTATGTCTCAGCTTTCACATTCATTTCTTGTATCCCTAAGCTCATCATGCCTATTAATGCGACTATCGGTATGATTTTTTTCATAACTTCTCCCTCTTTCCATGTCAGTTTCTTATTATAAAATAAATCACTTATGTTACAGGAAAGTGACAATTTCAAAAAAATTAATTTATCAGCATTGGCAGGTAAAGAGGGAGCAGACACAAAAACAGGCTGTGGAGAAAGTCTTCTTCACAGCCTGAGAACAAGTTATATATCCAAATATGACTTGTTCCTTTCACTATTTAGTTTTTATCGTTTGTTATAGTTGATATAACTAGGGTCATTATAAACCCACTGATTCGTTTCAATTCTTAGCCAACCATTCTTTTCTTCATATACTGTAACTTTTTCACCTTTACTTGCCTTTCTAACAATAGAGTAGTTTGTACCTGCTCCACTCCGAACATTTACCCCAATACCATTTATTTGAGCTGTTCCAATTGTATTTTGAACACTACCGGTTTCAATTACTTGAAGCATGTTTAGAATGAATGATGCTGTTTCACCACGAGTTGTTGTTCCTTTAGGGTCATATTGATTGTCACCCTTACCTTTTACAATACCTAGTCCATACAATCTTTGTACGTCTTCTTTATAGATAATTTTGTCTTTGTCTGAGAATGGTAAGTTTGCAACTGGCCCCCATAGACCTTTATACTGTAAAGCCTTGTTTACAATAATTGCTGATTCTTCTCTTGTAATAGATGTGTTTGGGTCAAAATAACCGTCACCTCTACCTGCAATGATACCTGCACTTGCAGTGCGTTTAATACCATCTCGTAAAGTTGAGTTTGCATCGTTTAGGTCTTTAAATGAAGTATCTCCAGCGGGCAAGTTTAGAGATTTAGAGATTAATTGAGCAAATTCGGCTCTTGTTACCGCTCTATTAGGTGCGAAAACACCGTTTCCTTCCCCTGCCATAATACCCCTTCTATTTAGCTCTCGAATAGCCGGCTCATACCAACCTCCTGTAATGTCGTCTTTGGGTTGATAAAGATTATTATAATATCCTCCAGCACCATTTACGAATGCATCCCATTGTCCATTATTAATCATGTTAGCAGGACAATTTTTACCGCTCCACCTTTGATGTTTTACGATGTTATTTAACGGTACACCAGTTTCTTTCATTAAATAAGCTACAAGTTTCTTAGCGTTATCTACTGCCTTACTGTAGTTACCATCGCTGTTAACCGCGATTTCAATTGCAATAGACTCTCTATTACCCGGGCCATTACCGTCTCCTGCGTGCCACCCGTTTTCGTTTAATGGTAAGTGTTGATAAATCTCTTTATCGTCCACTGTAAAGTGCCATGATGCAGCTCGGTCTGTGTTCCCTACTGCTTGGTTATATAGGTATTGAGCGTGGTTCCTAGCACCTGCTCCTACACTTGTATTATCAGTCTCATGAATTGTAATGTACTTTGGACTCATGTAGTTTTGAG
>NZ_MAOG01000040.1:0-16466 GCF_001884205.1 Bacillus sp. NH11B
GATATTATCGTTACCTGCTGGAACAATCCATTCAGTGAATGGAACACCGTTTATTGTACTAGAGATGCTAGGTGATGCGGAAGACAGACTACGTTTTGTTCTGTTTGAATTGTTAGGAACAGTTAATGTACCTGTTTCTTCATGAATACCTTCTGAACGTTGAAGACTGTCTGCTTTCTTATTATCGACAGTACCTCCACCACGTCCGTCTACCTCTTCAAAACTAGCTTCAATACTTTTTAGAGCCTGTTCATCTGATGTTTGAAGTTGGTCTGTTTTACTTTGTTCCTGAACGCTTGTAGGTTGCTTATTGTTTACTGATTGTTGTTCCTCTGCAAACGATACCAATGGTGAAGATAATACCGTTAATCCTGCCGTGAATGCTACTACTTTTTTATTAAATTTAATGTTCATTTCTAACTTGGTATATCTCTCCATCTTAATAGATATACCTTCCTCCTTATACCTCTTTTAATGTGAATAATAGTGTGAATAATAGTGAGAATAGTAGTGAGAATAATGGTAGTCTGAATCCAAAGAATAACGATTTAATTTTTCATTCCATATAATCAACCAAAATCTATAGTTTCTCCTACATATTTCAGTGTTATAACATAACACTAGGGCTCCTCCCACTACTAAGACAAAAGAAAACCCAACATAGATTTTTCTTTTGTCTTAGTAATGGGAGCGTTTCAATCAGAAACCGAAGAGAATGATAGAGACTTATATTGTTCTCCTTTGCGATTTCAACCATACCATACATGATGGCACTCCCTCTAGTACATTTGCAAAAATATAGAATAAATAAGCTTATAATAACAAAAACTCAAAATATATATCAAGCATTTTTTTTGAAAATAGCATTTTTGTTACCTTTTCGTAACTACTATAGGCATATATATATGTTATAATTTATAAACTTTTGCAGACGCCCCCTTGCAAATCCCTATCTTTTCTACCCTTTTTGTCCCTTCGATTCTGTTGCAAAGTTTTTAAAAGTAAGCTAAACTTTTGCAAAACAGAATGAGGAGAATCATAAATGGGATATTTTAAAGGAAAATAGTTCAAACAAGATATTATTTTGGTAGCCGTCGGCTACTACTATCGTTTTTCTTTAAGTTATCGAGGTGTATCTGAAATTTTGAAAGAACGTGGTGTATCGGTCCATCCCACTACTATCATGCAATAGGTTCATGAACATGGAAATCTCATTTATCAGATTTGGAAAAAGAAAAACAAATCTGTGCAGCTGTCTTGGCACCTGGATGAAACCTATATCAAAGTGAAAGGCGAATGGCGTTATCTCTATCGAGCAATTGATAAAGATGGACACACATTGGATATTCAGCTTCGCAAAAAACGAGATCATCAAGCGGCTTATGCCTTTATGAAAAGACTAGTAAAAACATTAGGAGAAGCAACGGTTCTCACAACAGACAAGACTCCCGCGTTACTTTGCGCGTTCAATAAATTGGGAGAGCAAGGCTTTTATAAGCATACCATTCATTGTACAATCAAGCATTTGAATAATCTCATCGAACAAGATCATAGACATATCAAGCGACGTTTTTCCAAATCCGCAGGATTTCAAAGTCTTCGCCATGCTTCACGTAACTTGAAAAGCATCGAAACTATTCATGCCCTATATAAACAAAAACGAAGTTTGCAACAACCAAACTTCGTTTTTTCGACGTACAATGAATTAGAGAAACTATTCAAAGTTGCATAAACTCTACCTACTAAATTAGGATTTTTTTGTTTATATAAAAACTTTGCAACAGAGCCCGTAAAAGAAAGATTTAGTTTCATTTATGTTAAACTTTCATATTTTTTATAAATTAATTAGGATATAGTTCACTTAACATAGTATGTGGGTTCTTATTCCAAAATCTATCTAATGGGGTTCTTAACCCTTGATTAATTATCCACCTTCTACTATACACCCTTATTAGTTCTTCATTAGTTAATTTTTCTTTTTCCTCTATCGTCCATTTCAATGCTTCCAATGCTTTCTCCTTTGTCCAAAATCCACGAGGGGCCCTATTTAATTCCCATTCTTTAAATTTCCCTGGATACAACTCGTGTAGCATGGCATATGGACTATTTTTCCAAAATCTCTCTAATGGAGTTATTAACCTTTGATTAATCATCCATCTTCTACTATAGACCTTTGTAAGTTCTTCATTAGTTAACTTTTCTTTTTCCTCTATCGTCCATTTTAATGCTTCCAACGCTTTTTTTCTTGTCCAGTAGTTTTTAGGTGTTTTCTGGAATTCCCACTCTTTAAAACATCCAGGATATAACTCATTTATCATACTAAATGGACTATCATTCCAATATCTCTCCAATGGGGTCCTTAAGCCTATTTCTGAAAACCAAATTACACTAATTTTTTTTCTTATCTCCTCATTATTCATTTGTTTTCTTTCCTCTATCGTCCATTTTAATGCTTCCAACGCTTTTTTTCTTGTCCATAAACGACTAGGAGTTTTTTTAAACTCCCATTCCTTAAAATGGTCTGGATATAATTCATTTATCATTATGTAAGGACTACCTCCCCAAAAAATTTGGCAAGGCGAACTCAAATTATGATTAGATAACCACCGAACGTTATAAACCTCCAATAGTTTATTATCTGTTAACCTTTCTTTTTTTTCTATCGTCCATTTTAACGCTTCCAATGCCTTTTCCTTTGTCCAATAGTTCCTAGGTGTCATTTGAAATTCCCATTCTTTAAAACAATTCGGATAAACATCATTTATCATTACATATGGGCTATCATGATATTTAACACTAAGTAAACCACCTAATTTATATTTAATAATTAATTGGGATTTCCAACTCTCAAGAATTGTTTTTTTATCCCACTTTAAAACTTTTTCTATAAGATACTTGATTACACGTTTTGCTAGATTATTATCTTGATCATCACTCCATGTACCTTTGGGAAATCTGTTCCTTTTACTGTCCAATATCTCTTGGTATATCTCTTCTATTTTTATTACCATTACAACCCTTTTCTCTCTTTCTATAGTGATTTTTACAGTAAACGAGATAAAAATCACCAGCAATTACAAATTTATTTCTAAGCAATAATCCACCTATATTTTAAGTGCTAATAGGTGAGTTTTGTTCATAATTAATATATATAATTGAACACTAATCCCCCCCTCGATAAGGGGTTCAGCCCATCAAGTTAACATTTTGAAGTTCCCCTTTAACGAATATTCTGTATTTTTTATAGAAACGAAGTTTATTTTTATCGTTTTGGGGGCAACCTGTTCTGTTAGGTTGATGGGCATGGGGTTCAGCCATAATTACACACACAGAAAAAGAATCCCTTATGATTTCTGGGATTCTATTTCTTGTTTAAAGTTTTTTCAGACAAATGATTTGTACATCAATTTATCTTTGATATACAGATCATTTATCTGATAATTCCTATAAATAATTGCGGAGTAATAAACTTACATAAATGCTTTTAAAAGTTCTTGAACCAATGGAATTGCTCCACCTATGAATTTTAAAACTGCCATTGCGATTTCCATAATCATTTCCTCCTTTTTAATATTATGATGCAGTGAATCTTATACTCTCATTATATTAAGTGTAATAACTAATATCAATACATTTTAATATGCAATATTTCATCTTAAAATCATGCTTAATACTGTTATAATAGAATAGGTAAATTCTACATCATTTTTCGATATACTAAACAGCTAATGAATACATAAAAAAGGAAGAGAATTTTTAAAATTCTCTTCCTTTTTTATGTATTCATAGGGGTCACTATATGGGGTTTAAATCAAAACTTTCTTTAAAAAGATATTATGATTTCTATTAGGAGGGCTGAAATTCACAACGGAAAATGACTGGTTGCTAAAAAGGATATTTTCGTATTTTTAAGAGCAACAAAAAGAACTTGTGGGAATCACTACAAGCTCTTTTTCAGATAATGATAAAAAGTGCACCATCCTATCTTAATGGCGCACTTTTTTATTTTATTTAATCCGAGAAGGTGTAATATGTTCTAGCCATAGAATGCCATCATACTGTTGATTTGGAATCATAATTTCATCCTGAAACCCCCAATGTTGTGCAATTATTGGTGTATACATCCAAGATGTTTCAGGACGATTTTTCTCACCTTTTAAATTTACAAACACTTGTGGATGTTGCGCAGCTTTCAAAATTTCTTCGATACTATTGGATTCATGTTTCTCCTTTACATATTGGACTGTTTTATTGTCATTAGAGTCTAGGCTACTTCCGCTATACGCAAATAAACCAATGGAATACATCTGATCCTTTATACGATTTGGTAGGTAATCTATCATATTTGGTCCTACGAATCCAAATTCATTTGTGAAATCCTTAATCATTTTAGAATTCTGTTTTCGAATATGATAATTATGACCCCATACCATTATTTTTTTACCTGTATATTGTATTTCACTAAGCCATGCTAAGTTTTGAGCCATCTTTTGGTCACGTGAATATAATGAGTAATTATTGTAAATAGTGTAGTCAAATGGAATGCTATACTGCTCTTTCATTTGATTTGACATATATGTTTTAAGCGAATCAATACGAGTACTAATTGTCTTTTCTAAAAGATTTACATCATATAATGATTTAGGTGCCACTTGTCGTAATTCATTCTTATGTTGTTGGATAAATTCTTTTATCCTTTCATATTTGCCTATAAGGGGTGTCTGCATTGCTTGAAACTCTTTATAGGAAGACACAGAACGATATTTAAAGATATCACCCTCCGCTTCTGTAAGTAAATTAGCTACTTCAGGATTCAACTTCTCAATCCACTCGGAAGCAAAGGTTGCAAATGGAAATTTTTCAATTTTATACGGGATTTGTATGTCAAACCCCGTTAATATAAGGGGTGTCCCTTTTTCCTTTTGTTCCTTTATGTATTGAAATAATTCTTCCACGTCTTCTGTAGACCATACATCAGAAATAGATTTCTTCATCGCTTGTTCAGCTGTTAAATTATCTAAGTCTTGATACCCTGTATTTGCTTCCGCAAACCCTGATTCAAATGCAATTACATCATAATCCATTTCTTCATGTAAATACTTAATTATACGAATCTTCGATTGGTTCATTTCTGTTGAACCATGTGTTGATTCACCAAGGAGAACGATACGTTTGTCTTGTACCGTTTCTTTCAAGAATGATAAATCCTCATACGTATAAGCAGTTGGTTCTTTTAATTTTTTTGCATGCTCCCTAACCCATTCTTGCCATTTTGGCTGATCCACTAGTTTTTCTTCAGCTGATACTGCCGTTGTAAATGTCGTTAGTGCAAGAATAGATGCTGTAATTCCTACTTTCCACTTTGATAACACACATACCCCTCCTGTATTTGCTAGATTCCCCACCCATTTATGAAAAGAATTTTCTATAACCAATGTATGGGCTTATGTAATTTATTTCCTCACATTTATATTAATAAATAGATATGATGAAAACAAGATAAAAGACATAAAATTCATTTTAATTAGAAAAGATAAAATAATTATCTGAGGCTTTACCCATTCACTCAAATTGGGGAACAATTCATTTCTTAAGTTGATGGGCATGGGATATCGCTAACATTTTGAAAAAACATGCTAAGCAAAAAATACAATAAGCTGCCCATATGGACAGCTCATTTACATAATTTTCGTTATTGAAAGTGGATTAATATCAGCTTATTCATCTTATAAGTTCAATCGAGGACAATTAGATTCCTAAATATTTCAATTCCTTTTATATGTTGTAGTATTAAAAAAATGTCGTAGACTGAAAATATGCTTTCTGTACCTAAAGGAGAATGTGTTGAACGAGATGACTAGCGGAGTTGGGAGTATAGGAGAGTATAAGAAAACCGCCTGTGATGGCGGTCGATTTTTAACATAGTAATGGAATTCATGTAATCATCTTAAAAGTGCATCTTAACGAGGCGTATTAAAATATGTCGTTTTAATTTAACGCTTTTATGATGTTATCTACAAATATTTTATCGATTTCATGTCCTTGGTTTGTTTGTTCTGAATCCATAATTATTCCTTGTGATTTCTCTTTGTCAATCCACAAATAGTATGTTTGAGTTGTTCCACTTAAAAAGTGAACATTTACTTTGAAATTTGGCTTGTGTGTACTAGATGTATTTGAATGTGTATGCCCGATATGGGTGATAGCGTTCACGAATGCTCCAACATCAAATTGTTTTACGAATATGTAGGTCTTATTCCCCTCAACTTCAATAAATTCAATAGATTTATCTTTTATGGAGTGTACTCCTTCACCGTCCTTCGCTGTATTATGAAGTATAATACCATCTTCTGACTGTTCGCAATCTCTTAGCATATATGCCACACCATGTGTTTCTTGAGGAGTAACGAACTTCTTACAAATATCCTTTCTATAGTCGTTTTTGTACCTGTGAGTAAAAGTAAATTTCTCATCTTGATAAGTTACAGTGTTTAAACTCGGTACTTTGGCCTCCTCGTCAATGAAATAATCTTTAATTTGTATTTCGTCACTTTTCTTATCTTTTACATTTTGAGAAAATGTTTCAAATCGTTCTAGATTTTTCTTTATATAAGTGTAAAACAATATCATTTTTGTTTGCTTCAGTGTATGTCTCTTCATCTCCATTAACAAATACAATTAAAGCAGCGATCGATAAGCATAATGCTCCAACAATTAATGTTTTCTTCAAATTGAGTTCCTCCCTAAAAGATATTATAAATTTAATCATAACAATAAATGACTATTCTTATTAAAAAACTTAGTACTTCGAATAGGTTAAGTTTAGATCACATATCTCTAATCAGGTGATTAATAAACATGCATGTAAAGTTAACATAACGTCTCATTATCGGTAGCAAGGATAATGAAGAATCCCTGCTATTCTTTTTTTGCATAAAATCTTGTATAAAATCTTGTATAAAAAGTAGTTGGGTTATAGTGCTTTACTTAGGATAGCATCCGCATTTTCGGGATCCCACCCCTTTAAAAGAATAATTCCAACAACATATAGATTTTAATTGCAAATAAAGAATCTGAATTTTGTTTAATACTATTTTTTACGAAACAAGAAAATGGTTCCGTTGGGAAGTTATTCGTAATGAGATTCAATAAATATACCGTAATATTCATTTTTTAGCTATTGCTTCAAATTTCGCCTTATCCATGTGGCTCAAACAAGGACTTTTAGGTGTAGTTATTGCTATTATTTTCTTATTAATCGCTACATGGACTACAAAACAGCCTACAGACGACCTGCATAAATGAACAAAATAACTTAACATGGTAGAATAATATTTGGATGGGAGTCCAATGTTATTAAAATTAAAGTGGTTATCAAGTCGGAGGAAGGCACCTTAGGGTGTCTTTTCTTTTTAAAATATATAAGCGCACCAGAACCGGTTCATGAGTATGGAAGTCTCATCTATCAAATTTGGAACTAACTTCTTCCGAAACATTGTTCCTCATTTACCGACCTGTTTATGTTTTTTCAAACTTTGCAACAGAGCCACATTGTTTTAATTGAATTTCGTGTTATACTTCTATAGGCATCTGATTTTTATTCTATATAAAAGTATGTGAAAAGCCATTATCAATTCGATAATGGCTTTTCTACTTTTCATGAAGATCGATTATATGGCATGAGCAATAAATTTAAAGGAGAATTATAAAATGATTTTTCCAAGTAACATCAATACGTCTTATGAGTATTCAATTATAGAAATTCAATGTTTACCTTGTATTTCTACAGCACCCGATTTTTATGATAATTTTGTACTTATTTGTAGTACTTATCTTAACAAAAATGATAAAGCACATGGTCATACTACATTTGAAATTCAATCTATAAAAGAACTGTCTTATAATAATCCAAATGTAAAAAATGCTAAGAAGTTTGTATACCAAGGTGGGTCTTTGAAAATAAATGATTTTGTAACAATTACTCAAGCGGAATCAGACTATGATACGAAATTCATAGCGAGACTTTCCTATCAATATCATAGCGATCAAGAGAGGGAATATATACAAGAGCAAGATTTACTCTTATTTTCCATTTCTGAAGGGCCAAAGGGACAATTGTCTAATATTCCTTATTTATATCTTCCTCCGGATTTTAAAAAGTATATAGAATATTATCAGGCTAAGCACGATTCTGAAGTTCTTCACACTGCTTACTCAATATTAGAACATTTCACAAAAGAACATGATTATTCAGAATCTTTCATTAATCAATTTGAAACTTTAAAAGAAAAACAAAAGGATAAATCTCTTATCTTGTACGATAGCTTTTTACGGAATCAATATAAGAAAATTTGATTTATTTTCATAGAAACATCAAAAACCCTTTAAATATTATACAAAATATGCCTATTACTTTAAAAAAATGAATAAAATGCATAAATGCATAAAACTATATATGTATTTTGTAGTATCCTAGAATGTATCTGTCTAAAAGTCTTTCATAGTACATTTTTGACACTCCCACCCCTAAAGGGGCAAGCTGACATAGGTCAGTGGGATCCTTGCTACCAAAGACCAAAGGCGAAGTCCATTTCTGGTATCGCTGACTTGCAAGATTGCGATTTGCTATCACCACTCCCATGACAGACCGTATAGGTTCTCCTTATGCTTTAGCGTCTAGTACTTGACGACATGTATTGTTTTACGCACGAAGTGAAATTGATTCGTGCAACCTCATACAATATTCATTTTTTAGAGAACATTATTGTTTTAGAGTCTTTTGCATGACTTTGAGGCCATTTTGACATGTTTTGCTACGCAAAAGCGATACTTTCATCCCATGCTTAAAGGCGGACTTAAGTCCCGAAGGGGCTTTCTCGTATCGTAAATCTATAAATTTTAGTTAAAAGATACCACTTGTTTAATAAACTTAGTGAAGTAAAGTTAATTACTTTAATATATTATTAGGAGAGAATTTATGAGTAAAAAACTATTAAAATCAATAACATCATTAACGATGGTAGGAGGTGCATTGTTAGGAACAAGTAGTGATCCCGTAAAAGCTGAAGTCCAGTCAGGGGGAAATTCAGTTGTATTTAATGATGTTCCCAAAAACCATTGGGCAAATAATGCCATTACGAGCTTAGCTAATCGTAATATTATCGGAGGATATGGAAATGGAATGTTTGGCCTGGGGGATAATGCTACTCGTGAACAGGTGGCAGCTTTAATTTATCGTGTGCTAGCTCCTGCTAAAAAAGGAGGCACTCTTAATAAGGACAACTCTTTTTATATTATGCAAGATGGGTCTCAGCTTAAAAATCCATATAAGGACATTAATAAAAACTCAACAATGTTCCTAGAAGAGATTCTATTTTTGACAGACATAGGAGTCTTTAAAGGAGATCAAAATGGGGAATTTCGACCAAAAGAATCATTAAGTCGTGCAGAAATGGCACAGGTCATCAAGACTGCTTTTAAAGTTCCTGTGTTAAGTAAACATACTTTTAATGATGTACCAGATAATTCATGGGCGAAGGACGCTATTAGTGCCGTACAGTCGAATAAAATTGCATCAGGTACAGGTAATGGAGGTTTTGAACCAAATAAAACTGTAACTCGTGAACAGTATGCACAGTTTTTATTTAATGCATTAAATTATAGGGAACAATTAAATACACAAAATCCTGATGTGACAAAACCAAATAAAGAAGATACGAGTGTACAAACTGAGGTACAACTATTAGAAGCTTATAAAAAAGACATGAAAAATTATATTAATAATCATGAAGAAGATATAACTATAACATATAAATCTAAACAATCTAATATTAGAGAAGTTATGGATACGCTTGTTAAAGCATATGATGAGACAGTTGATTCAAATGAATACATGAAATATAACGTTGCAAATACACAATATTCTATTCGTGGTATTCCAGGAGATTATGTATTTACATTAAAAATTACATACCGTGAATCAAAAGAGCAAATGAACTATGTAAAGACACAAGCAAAATCAGTTATCGCTTCTATTGTTAAAGCTGGTATGGATGAACATGAAAAAGTAAAAGCGATTCATGATTATGTCGTAAAACATGTTTCGTATGATACTTCTTTCCAGGCTTATACGGCATATGAAGCTTTAGCAAACCGTTCTGCTGTTTGTCAAGGATATGCATTATTAACTTATCAATTGTTAAAAGAGGCAGGAGTAGAAGGTCATATTGTAACAGGGACTGGAAATGGACAACCTCATGCTTGGAATCTAGTGAAAATTGAGGGGAAATGGTACCATCTTGATACAACCTTCGATGATCCAATTCCAGATGTAGAAGGACGTGTAACTTATTCATACTATAATTTATCTGATGAACAAATTGCTAAAGATCACCAATGGGATCGTAATCAATTTGCGAAAGCAACAACAATCTATAATAATGAGTTAACAAATAAAATTCAGATCGGTAGCCCGAAAGCAATGGGATATCAGAAAATATTAACGGATATCAAACGCTAATATGAATCTATGTAGTTTATTAATAAAATTAAACAATTAATAAACGATAAATTGAGGTCTGTGTAACAATGGACCAGTACTAGATAAAAAAAGAATCCCATAAACATATATGATATGGGATTTTTTTTTTATTTTATTTGTTTATCTGATGTGTATATTTACAGCATCTAATCATTTTAACTAAATTTAGGTGATTCCTCTCTCTCTTCAATTTGTATGTAGGTGCATGGCACCAACAAATAGGTGGGAGATGAATTACTATTTTTTCATAATAAAACATACGTTTTATCGAACTATATAAACTAACGAGATAGCCTAATCCATGATTAGTTCTTGTACTTGTATAGAAATAAACACGCAAGATAGGTGAATTTAGGAAGCGATCACTTCTAAACAAGCTGGAAGTGGGGATAGTTTACGAAATTCATTTAGTCCTTATATGTGTTTTGTAAATAACGATCATATAAATCTTTTTCTAAAATACTTTGTTTATCTTGTAGTTCCTTAAATTGTTCAATGAATTCACTATCTTCTTTTGTGCTTCGACACAAAGTATAATAAGCATCATGGAGAATTTTAGATTCTTGATGAGCATCATAGTAGTCCATGTAGGTCTTAAATTCTGGTGGTAGATAAAGATAAGGGACGTTAGAAAAAGAACCTTTGATTCCTACTGAAGTAGAAAATAGGAGTAAGTCTTTATTTTGTATATATTCCATCTCTTGATCTTTAGAATATTGGTAAGAAAGGTTTGCTATAATCTTTGTATCATAATCAGTTTTCACCTCAATTATGTTTACAAAATCATTAATCCTTAAAGTACCACCTTTGAATGCAAACTTTTTGGCTTCTTTAACGTGTGAATTATTATAAGATAATTCTTTTACAGATTGGATTTCAAATGTAGTATGACCATGTGCTTTATCATTTTTATTAAGATATGTACTACAAATAAGAACAAAGTCGTTTTGAAATTTTATTGTTTCAGAATTATAGGGTAAGCATCTAATTTCTATTATTGAATACTCACACATACCGTTAACATTATTGGGAAAAGTCATTATTATTATAATTCTCCTTCATATTTATTTCAGGTGAAGAGTAGTTATTCTTCACTACCTTTATTTTAAATAAATTATAGATTAATAGTAACCCTCAATTCCAGAAATTTATGAGGACTTATAAAAAAGCAGTCTAACTCCTAATACTCCAGGTGAAAAAACAAGGTTTTTATAGACGTACAACTCATTGTACAGTCAAACATTTGAACAATCTCATTGAACAAGACCATAGACATGTAAAAAGGCGTTTTGCCAAATCTACAGGATTCAAAGCCTTCGTCATGCTTCACGTACCTTGAAAGGTATTGAAACCGTTCATGCTCTATATAAACGAAAACGAAGTTTGCAACAACCAAACTTCGTTTTTTCGACGTATAATGAATTACAACAATTACTAACGATTGCATAAAATCCATCTGCAATCCTACAAACTTTTTCTCTGTTAAAAAACTTTGCAACAGAACCAATTATTTTCTATTCCTTTACAATTAATTACTTTAACATTTCCCCCAATTCATCCCCAATTCTCCCTAAAGGCTCATTAGCTCTAACACGTTCATTAAAATCTGCCTTCCATATAAAGAAATCAGATAATCCTCCTCTTGGTGGATATAGATTACTATAAGTTAATTTTATTTCATTTATAACATCATCAAAGTTTATATAATTATTATTTTGGCATTCATTTAAAATATTAATTACATATCTAACTTCAGATATCTGATAATCTATATCACCTTTCTTATTTCCCTCTAATATTACACCCAATTCACTAAAAAGTTTTTCTAATTTATCTATTACTAGCTTACTTGAACTCACTATCATACCTCCTATTTTATTGGTGTTTCACTTAAAGGCTCTACCCCATTAATCTTCCATGGTTCCGAAATAAAAATTTGATTACAATTTTCTACACCAAGGTAATGAACTCCTTGATATCCAACCGGCCGTTCATATATTGTAGTTCCTTTAGGAATTTTTATTGCGTATGTTGGTTCTATTGGCGAAGTACCTGTCAGTACACCTGTTTTAGAATCTATCCATTGAGCTTTAATCGTAGAATCTATCCGTACTTTTGCAACTGATTCTGCTAGTTCTCTTGTAAACCACTATCCAAGCGCATTTTGTTCTTCTCCCAGAATTGTTAATCCTCCTTTTTTGCCTGAACGATATAAAGTTGTATCTTCATCCAAAATTTTCACATTATATTTGCCTGCTAGAAAGTTTGATACTGGATTTCCCCTCATTTCAGCTAAAGGCCCAGGATTCTCTATCATACTATGAGTATATTTAGCACCACTCTTCAAATTCAACCCATCAAAAAACGCTGCCGTTTTCTGCTCAAGCCACTAGTTATGTTCTACAGGTACATCCTAAGCTACTACTGGCCGCAGCTTGGGATCTAGATTTTCTGCAGTTATTTTTTATGTTGGTATATATCGTATCTATTTTTCTTGCTACATTCAAACACATTGTTATTACTCATCTCAATTTCTTTCACATAAAAATAGAACCAATGCTTCTTCCATTAGAAACATTGGTTCTATTCTTAGCTATAATATATAATTATTTTTTCTTTTCATTACATCTTTCATTTAGAGCAAAAATCATTTAAATGGCAGAATATTTTAAAACTTTTTAATTTCATTAACTTAAAATTACCTCTAATTTTATCTACTACTCTGCTCCGTGCATTCGTTGTAATATATTGTATAATTTAGTAGTACTCATCTTAACTTCACTATCATTAATTAAAAACCTCACATTTTTTATATTATTATCAATAGTTACTTTTATTATATTTTGCAAGCTACTCATATTCATATCTATTGCAATTTCATTTGTATTTCCTTGCTCTTTAGAATACTTTTTGCAATCTTTTTCACTAATAAAAACTTTAATATAATCTTTTTCTACCACTGGGACAAATTTATTTAGTATTATTTCTTCACCTATTGTATCCTTACTTGGAACAATCCACAACTTATCATCGCAGAATCTTACACTATTTAATACATTCATAATTGCATATTCACTTTTAGCTAATACTGGAGGTTGACCTTGTTTTACAAAACATTCATTTACCAAATCATATATGTTGCAGATTATGAAATCTCTTCCTTCATCAATAATGACTTGGTATATACCAGAGAACATTGCATAATAAGAACTTATTAGTAACTCTTGGAATTCAACTTTTTTTACTAAATATATGTCATTTCTCTTAAATTGGTAATACTCTGCATATTCCTTTGCTATTTTTTCTTCTGAAAAAAGCCACATTGTAGGCATGTTATTATTTAATCCAAAGAATATTTTCCCTTTATTATCTTTAACTTCTTCATCTGTTGTATTTCTACTAACTACAGTGTATATTTCTTTTAAACTGACTATAGATCTTAAAATTTCATTATATTTATTTAAATAATGCTCTGAGCTTTTTTCTATTCTATTTAATTCATTTATTTTTTCTTGTATAGATACACTACTCATTTTCATTTTTTCTCCTTTTAATACAATATAATTAAATATAATCTATTCTAAAAGGTTCTTTAAATAACTTCTTATATCCTTTTGTTCGATTCTAGTGACCTTTTCATCCATATTTTGAAATTTCAAAATAGGATCCTTAATTTCTATTAAAGCATCTACTTCCTCTATTGGAACCTCTTTTTTAAAAACAAATTGTTCCATCTTTTCAAATCCATAATTTCTAGCTTCTTTTTCATCACTTGTACCTAGCGTAATTTTATTTATTTCTAGTATAAACTTACCTATTGCCCATGGAATAAATTCTTTTTCCTTATATATTACTTTGTATTTCAATTTATAAGCCATCTCTACTTCATTAATATCAACCTCTTTTATATATATTACTTTTGAAACGAATCCTTGTTCAAATTTTAATTCTTTAAATCCATATTTTATGGATTCATTTGAATTACTTATAAGCTCTAGGTTATTATCCGATACATCTATTCTATACAAATTATTTTTATAAATAGCGTAGTCACTCATACTTTATTATACTTCCTTCCTAGTCAGTCATAACCCATCCGATTTTTTTATTAAATTCAAATTTTGTTGCTACATTGCCAGTTTCTGAATCTATAATATTCAATATATCTCCATCTTGGAAAGCTCTTGCATAACCCCTTTCATATGAAAATTCTGGTAATGCAATATTCTTACTTCCTGTAAACCCTCTTGCAGTAAATGGATAATTATCGGCACTAGCTTCCCACCTTGGAATCGTCAACTTTGATGGATCATTTTCTATATATTCAATTGCCCCATAAAACCTATCTGGTGCACCAATTGGTGTTGATACACCATTTCCTCCATGATCTACTTTAAACATCGTTCCATCATAGTCAAGCCTAGCTCCTTCATAATTTTCAAACAGTGTTTTTAAATTTGCACTATGCTCATCAACTGCAGTAAATCCTCTTACACCTGTATAGTTTTCGTCATATAAATACTTATATATATCACTTTGCGGGATTACTTTTTTCATCTTTGTACCAACATCAGGTACTCCAATTTCATTTCTTATATTATCAACCACTGTCTTTTCATTAGCATTTAACACCCTATCTGGATGTAACAACTCAACAAATTCATCTACTGAATACCCACTATTATTAATAAGGTTTTTAACACTATCACTGGTATTTAGCTCAGCATTACTTAACCCCTCTGGAGCCCATCCAAATTTTTTATTAAATTCAAATTTTGTTGCTACATTGCCAGTTTCTGAATCTATAATATTTAATACATCTCCATTCTGGAAAGCTCTTGTATAACCCCTCTCATATGAAAATTCCGGTAATACAATATTTTTACTTCCTGTGAACCCTCTTGCAGTAAATGGATAATTATCGACATTAGCTTCCCACCTTGGAATCGTCAACTTTGATGGATCATTTTCTATATATTCAATTGCCCCATAAAACCTATCTGGTGCACCAATTGGTGTTGATACACCATTTCCTCCATGATCTACTTTAAACATCGTTCCATCATAGTCAAGCCTAGCTCCTTCATAATTTTCAAACAGTGTTTTTAAATTTGCACTATGCTCATCAACTGCAGTAAATCCTCTTACACCTGTATAGTTTTCGTCATATAAATACTTATATATATCACTTTGCGGGATTACTTTTTTCATCTTTGTACCAACATCAGGTACTCCAATTTCATTTCTTATATTATCAACCACTGTCTTTTCATTAGCATTTAACACCCTATCTGGATGTAACAACTCAACAAATTCATCTACTGAATACCCACTATTATTAATAAGGTTTTTAACACTATCACTGGTATTTAGCTCAGCATTACTTAACCCCTCTGGAGGAACCTTCTGACCACTCTTCAAATCCAACCCATCAAAAAACTGCGCTGGCTTTTTCTCAAACACAGGTTCATTCCCTACAGATGTTTTCTTCTCTATATTAAGAGAAAGATTATCGAATTTCTCTCCAGGTAACCGATTCGCATTTTGCGCTTGCCCCTTAGTTTCACTCTTAGCAACAGAAAATAACTCTCTACCAAGTGTATTTCCTTCTCCTACATTCCCAACGCCGACTAATGAAGGTTTAGGGGATAAATTCGGGATCTCAATATTTTTAATCTTCTCCACGACATTCTTCATACTACCCGGCAACTTATTCATGAATGCCGCTACTTCTTCCAACTTACCAACTATTTTACCGCTTTTCTCTGCTACTTGAAAGACTTTTGCACCCTCTGCGAGTTTTCCGAATGCAGCTGATCCTTTCACTGCAGCTGTTACTTCACCGACACCGACAAAACAACTACCAATATCAAATATCGCGCCACCAAGAGCATAAGGATCGGTCAATGCTTTTTCTACATAACCT
>NZ_MAOG01000041.1:0-612 GCF_001884205.1 Bacillus sp. NH11B
TTGTTATTCAAACGGAACTGAAATTTACCATCGTTAGAATTTCCTATCTGAACAAGTTCAAACACTTCATCATCGCCAAGCGAATCGGAATATTGAAGTCCGTTTCCTTCTTTTCCTGAAAGATATTTTGAACCTGTTTTTACGATTACTTTATTCGTTCCTTTTTTATAAGGGATAATTTGATAAGGTTTACCATCATTTAGTTTAATGAATGGCAGTTCCATAGATGTCTCTAGGACGTTAGTACGCTCCGCCAATACATCAGATAATCGATCATAAAAATCTGCACGAGCTTTAGCGTCATTATTAACATAGTTGTCAAGGACATCTTTAGATACTGGCTTTGAAGTCAATGTTATCAATTGTTTTTGCTTATCTGATAATTTATTTGCTATCTGATCAAATAGATAATCCGAATTTCTAGCAATCACCGTCCAATCGCCAAAGGAGTCGCCGGAATATTTTTTGTAAAGTGGACCAAGAAATCTTGGATTTTTACCAGATGCTTTTTCTACAAATGCATGTTGGCCTTGATTTATCACAACTCCGGTCTTTCCTTCGTCTAATTGTGCTTGTGTAATGTAAAGAAGATCGTGTTCTGAGACATTTGCT
>NZ_MAOG01000042.1:0-5087 GCF_001884205.1 Bacillus sp. NH11B
GCCAAGCAACCTTAAGACGAGTCAGAATGACTCGTCTTTTTTGTGTTTAATGAAATAAGCTTGTAATTAATGGCTCAAGAAATCCATTGATAACAAGCTTATTTGTTTAAAGATAAATGTATTTATATAGCATGGACTTCCGGTAAAATCGTTATTTATCATAGCTTCACTTTGTTTTTTACATCGATAAGCTTAAAACGTTCGCAAACGAGCAGCATATCTTCAGAAAAACTAAGACCAAGCTCGCTTAGTTCCTTTGTGAAAAACTGAATATGGGTATCTCTCCAGTAACTATAGGTACGATCACCTTCGCCTTCAGCGATAGCGAATTCTTCAGTCACTTCATTCATTGGCATTATAGTTACTTCTATTGTCTTAATAATAGCTACAGGTTCATCCTGACTATTAAGTACAATACTATAATCGTTAGTTGTTGGTAGTGGTTCATTTTCTAATTCATAAAAAATATGGCCGGAGCAGGTTGCGGTTTTTATGCCATCAATTACTAATTGGGCGAGGTAATCAGGAGAATCACCGAATTGCCAAGCAGTAACAGATTTTGGTTTTTCATTCTGCCCCCAATAAGTATCCCAATATGTTTGTGCTAATGGATTCATTTGTATTATTACCTCACTTTAGTTAAATTTAATTCCTTTTATCTTGCTATTTTAGGGGAATGATACTTCCAATTTAAGCTTCAGTAGAAAAAAAGAGGCTAGGTGGAAGATGAAGTATCCTCGCTAATTATTAAAAAATTACTTTATAGGTCCCACGTGTAATTTGTTTATTTGTAAGTACTTTGTATTCATTTAAAATCTGTATTGTTGTTTTACGAATCAATAAAGGTAATACGCTGAATGAATATGGTTTGTAAACACGTTTTGTCCACTTATATCCGTCTTTCACCTATACCCCCATATTAATAGACGGGATATTTAATTTCCGAATTGTTTCGTATGGTAATAGGTATAAATGATCCCATTCAGGGGAGTTTTCTAATAATAGTTTTAACCCTTCGTCGATTTCGTGAATAGACAAGGAGCTACCATCTGCTAAATATAGAAACAGGAATAAGTTTTCCGGCAGTGCCTGTATAAATATAGCGCTGGTTATCTTCATCATATAAAGGTGTTAAAAAATCATTATTAATAGCCAAATGATACTGTAATTATTTGTATATAGGCCATAGAATAAACCTCCTTAAATCTTATAATTAGGCGCCTTTTATAGAGAAGTTAAGTACGAGTGAAAAACAATAACTACTTAAAATATAAAGAAGAAGTGATATATTACAAAACAAAGAACATTTGTTCCGGGTGAGTGTGAGGGGTACAATTAATCAATTGAGTTGCGTGTTTTTAAACCAGTATAGGTGTTTAACGAAGAAATACTATTACTAGGTTCGGACTTCAAGTATAGCTTGTAACTTTATATATTAATGGATTGTTTGAAGAATATTCGGATTATTAATGTTGGTTTATTACCACTATGCCATATTGAAGTGAGTAATACTAGAGGTGAAATAGATAAAAAACCGATATTCCAATTTGAATATCGGTTTAATAATATGTGACTCATATGAATCTATAGCAATACGAAAAGCGTAAATAAGATAGCCAACAAAATACGATAGTATGCAAAAGGTTTTAAACCTATATTTTCTAAAAGCTTAAGAAAAGTTACTACTGCTAGCATTGCTACAATAAAAGAAGTAAGGAAGCCTACTGCAAACATAGGGATATCATTTACACTTAGATACTTCCAGCTTTTTAATAAGTCTAAGCCTGTAGCTCCAACCATTACAGGAAGAGCAATGAGAAAAGAGAACTCAGATGCAGTCTTATAATTTACTTTCGCTAATAGACCTCCAGAAATAGTATATCCAGCCCTAGAGAAGCCAGGATATACTGCTAAGCATTGAAATAATCCAATTGTTAATGCTTGACGGTATGTTAAATCATCCAGTGAAAAGGCGGTTACCTCTGCCTTTTTTACTTCTGCAAAGATCATAAGAGTTGCTCCTGCTACAAGTCCAATCACGACAGTATATGGCTGAAATAAGTATGTTTTAATAACATCATGTAGTAGTAACCAGCAACTACTGCCGGAAATACATGGAATGCGTTGAATTTTTTCTCTTTCCGCAGAAGAGGTTTAAGATTACATAAAGAAACAAGGCGTTTATAGTATAAAATCGCAATAGCTAAAATTGCTCCTAACTATATAACGATTTCAAACGTCTTTGCTCTTTCTCCTTCAAAGCCTAATAAATGTCCGACTAATATAAGGTGGCCAGTAGAAGAGATAGGTAAAAATTCAGCTAATCCCTCTACAATACCGAGTATGAAGGCAATGATGATATCGCTCATAGTTTCACTCCTATAAATTAATGAATATCTACTCTCTTAAAATAGAATAGTGTTGCAATAAATCCGAAAATTGCTGTTGCTGCAATGATGATATAAGAATACTCTGCTGGATATGTGGGTTGTAATTCGTTATTTGCGATATCTAGAGTAGCGGTCCACGGAAATAGATCTTTATGTTTAGAGTTCACGAGCATAAGGTTAGTCATTGTAATAATGACTGTTAATATAATAGGTGGTACATAGGTCTTCATTGCAACGGTTAATAGTACAATAGGTGAAGACAAAAGAAAGAGAAGTCCACCACATATTAGAAATTTCACAAGGGAGCCTAAAAGTAAGGCAGTGCTAAATCCAGGGAAGCTACCTATTAACCCTAATAATAAAGTTAGCGCCCAAGCGACTAAAGTTAGCATCATGATCCAAAGGAATAGAAGGATGAACTTACTTACAATAAAGCTAATACGTGATACTGGGATAGTTAGCAAATTTTTTAATGTATCTTCCGTGTATTCACGGGTGAATAGATAAGCAATCACAACCCCATATAAGGGGAATCCGATAACTAAAGTAGTATATAAGTTAACTTCAGTGAAATAATTGATGGAATAAAATAGTTGGAGTAGGTTGTTTTGTCTTTATGTGTATATAAGACGCTACAACCACTAAAAAGGGTGCGACACCAGCCCCAATAATACTAAGCAAAAACATATTAGAACGTTTTAGTTTTAATAGTTCTGTATAGAGTAGATTAACCAATTGTTCCACCCCCAACTAGTTTGGTGAAATAATCTTCTAATCTTTCTTCGCTCATCATCATTTTTAATACTTCAACATCGTCAAGAACGAACGTTCTGTTAATGTATCCTTGCTGTCCGAAATGAGAGTAAATGCGAATATGCCCTTCATCATGTACTTCATAATCAAAAATTTGAAAATGATTTTCTAATAGCATCGCAGCTTTATTATCATTATTTACTTGGAATTCTATGTACTTACGATTGGCTTTACGCAGTGTATCAAGAGAAACTTCTTCTAATAACCTTCCTTCATGAATAATTCCCATACGATCGACTAGTTGTTCCACCTCAGCTAATATATGACTAGAAATGAGTATCGTTATATTTCTTTCTTGAGCTAAAGATTTAATGAGTTTTCGCATTTCTTTAATACCGATTGGATCTAGTCCGTTAGTTGGTTCATCTAGTATGAGTAGTTCAGGATAATGGAGAAGAGCACGTGCAATTCCTAAGCGTTGCTTCATTCCTAAAGAGTATTTTCCTATTAGTTTTTTGTTTCGTGATGCAAGCCTACAATTTCTAATGTTTCTTCAATTGCATTCCTTTTGTAAACTCCAATTATCTTGGCATTAATTAATAAGTTCTCTCTTGCAGTTAAGTTTTCATAAAACCCAGGAACTTCAACGATAGAACCAATTCTTCTTAAAATGTCTTTTTGATTCCGAAGTAAATCCCCACCGAATATTTCTATATTTCCACTTGTAGGTTTTATAAGACTAAGCAGCATAGGGATTGTAGTTGTTTTACCAGCACCGTTACGCCCTATGAATCCATAAATCTCTCCTTGCTGTACATTCATATATTTTCCCAGTTTTTCCGTAGTGGATAGCATTTTTAATTAGATTACCTATAATTCGTATAAGGCTAAGGTGATCTGCAATGATAGGAGAAGTAGCTTCTGGTATGAGAACTTGTAGTTCAATGTTAAGTTTTGATAGCTTGGCCATATTAAAAATTTCATCGACTAGATGTTTTAAGTCATTCGATTTCTTATAAAGTATTTCAAGATATTCTTGCTTTTCTACTTCAGAAGCAGCGACATCATTTTTTAAAGAATTAATATATCCAATAATAGAAGTGAGTGGTGTTCGGATATCATGTGAAATATTAGATGAAATTTGTTTTCTAGCTTTTTGGATTTCCTCGCTTCGATCTGACCCTGTTCTAATTCAGCGATTAATTCGTTTATTGAAAGCACAATCCCATCTACTTTCGGCATCATAAGATCTAATATAAGGAGGTTATAGTTGTTTTGATTAAATAAGCGCAGACGCAGTATCTACTATGTATAACTCTCATTCTAAATATCTTTTTAATAAACCTCGGATTTCTTTATCATCGTCTGGTATAAGAATACATATATCTTTCGTATCGTTACCTGATTCAAATAGAATGGTTATTGATAGTACAATTTGATAAACAAAGGGGAATCGGGAGCAGTAATGAAAAATAAAGCAACTTTCTACTTATATACTATTAATCATTAAAATAAAGTTGCCAGTTTAGCTGAAAAGAATCAATCGTATAAGTTCGGCAAGATGGGGAGCGCGTCCTATGTAATAGAGAAGTGTCTAAATTGAATAGTATGTAGAAGAATAGATTAGTAAAGAAAAGTAGACGATGGTTTCTAGTTTTATGAAATCTTTATAGGTCCTTATCTAGAGTTAAAAGAGTACGAAGGTATTAAATTAAATATCTTTATAAAAAGGTATTGACGATTACCATATAGAGGTGTAATATAGAACAAGTCGCCGATAGCAACAACGCAGAAAGCGACAAACGAAATAAAAAACTTAGTTGACATTACAAATTGGAAATGTTAACATAAGGGAGTCGCAAATGAGCGACAGACAAGTTCTTTGAAAACTGAACGAAACAAACAACGTGAACGTCAATTTTTATTTTTAGATGCTAGACAAAC